>VBNY01000181.1 GCA_005877705.1 Gammaproteobacteria bacterium | reverse complement strand
GCGTGTAACTCGCCACGACCCTGCGCCAGAAGCTCACCGCGCCCGCGTTGCGCAGGTATTCGGTGATCTCCCAGCGCCCGGCGAAGCGGCTCAGAATGAGCTGCACCGCCGTCGCCCCGATGCCGAGGCGGCGGCGGGTACGTGCGATGAAGAACTCCGCCATCCGATAATCGACGCGCGGCGTGCCCGCACTTGGGGCGGCGCGCGCCACCATCGCGAATCCAACCGGCTCGGCGGCCTTGAGGATCACGAGCGGAAAGGCGTTGGGATCGCCGAACCAACGCATGATCTGATCCGGCTCGCGGTGCCCCACTTCGCCCAAGGCTGGGAACACCCCGGTGTCGGGAGCGAGGTCGTCGAGATAGTCGCGATAGACGCTCTGGATCCAGAGCCGGTCGCTATCGGATGCTCGCGCATCACGCACACTGACAGACACGGCGTTGAATTCTGCGGCTCTGCACAAAAACAACACGGCCCGGACAGCTCGCTCGCGCGATCCGTCCAGGCCGTGCAGTCAAGCCGTAAGCTCCTTCAAGCCATTCCCAGCGAATGGCTTCGAGAGCAACTTACTGCTTCGGCGGCGCGGCGGGAGCCGTCGCATCGGCCGCGGGAGCAGCCGGAGCGGCGCTGCCTTCCGCGGGCGCGGCGGCAGTCCCCTCGGCAGGAGCGGCAGGCGTCTCGGCAGCGGGTGCGGCAGGCGCGGTAGCGCTGTCCGTCGCGGCCGGAGCAGGAGGAGCTGCTGCAGTGTCGGTGCTGGCGGCTTCCTGCTTCGCGCAGGCCGTCAGCATCAGCGCCGCAACCAGTGCGCTAAGAGCAAGTTTGGTGTTCATCGATCGGTACCCCGAAGAGAAGCAAGAGTGGTGGGAAAGCGATACGAACGAGTTCGTCGTTCCGCGAGTCCTTGTCACGGAGTCGCGGGCGCAAATTCTATAGAGTCCCCGCGCGATTTGAAACAGCTTTGGCACCCCGTTTGTCTCCTCGGCACGACAGCTGAAGAGGCGCTGTTTGCACCGCTTGGCTCGTCTTCGCCTGGCCGCTTCCCGCTCCACACCGTGAGGGCCCGATGTGGCAAGCTTCCAGGGGATGGCAGCGATGTCTGACTTTGGTTCAACGGGGGACCTCGCATCCGAGCTCGGTGCCTGCTTTGGACCGCACCTGGCGTCGGTCTGCGGCCGGTCCGCACGCGCGCTCGAGGCCTGCGGCTACGGCGCGCTGCTGGTGCACTCCGGATCGGCACTCACCGTCTTCGAGGACGACCGGACCTATCCGTTCGAGGTCAATGCGCCCTTCAAGGTGTGGGCACCGCTCGCGGACGCACCGGACTCGTTCGTGTACTTCGAGCCGGGCCGCCGGCCGCAGCTTTTCTTCCACCGGCCGGCCGACTACTGGTACAAGCCGGCCGACCTGCCGCAGACCTACTGGAGCCGACATCTTGACATCCGCCCGATAGCCGAGCGCGGCGCGGTGCGGGCGCTGCTGCCCAGGGATCTGGGCCGCGTGGCCTACATCGGAGAGGCGTTCGCGGAGCTCGTGAGCTGGGGGGTGGGCGCGATCAACCCGGCACGCCTCATGCGGCACCTCGATTACGAGCGCGCCGCGAAGAGCCCTTACGAGCTGGCGTGCCTGCGGGAGGCGAGCCGACTCGGTGCCCGCGGGCATCTTGCAGCCGCCCGGGCGTTCGAAGCTGGTGCCTCGGAGTTCGAGATAGAGCTTGCCTTCCTCAAGGCATGCAGACTGCGCGAGCAGGAACTGCCTTACAACCCGATCATCGCGCTGAACGAAGGCGCGGCGGTGCTGCATTACCAGATCCTGCAGAAGCGCGCGCCGGCCGACCGCCATTCGCTTCTTATCGATGCCGGCGCCGAATTTGCAGGCTACGCCAGCGACATCACACGCACGTATGCGCTCCGCGACGCCGACTTTGGCGCGCTCATTGGCCGGATGCACGAGCTGCAACAGACGTTGTGCGCCGGGATCCGAGCGGGCGTCGACTGGCGGGACGTGCATCTTCGGGCGCACGCGCTAACCGGCGAGCTGCTGCGCGAAGCCGACATCACCACCTGTGGCGCCGATGAAGCGCTCACTACGGGGGTCACGAGCGTGTTCTTCCCCCACGGAATCGGTCATCTCTTGGGGCTCGAGGTTCACGACGTGGGAGGATTCATGCACTCGCCCGAGGGCGGCGACATCGCGAGGCCCGAGGGTCACCCGTTCCTGCGATTGACGCGAGTGTTGAGGGAGGGCTTTGTCGTCACGATGGAGCCGGGGGTGTATTTCATCGACCAGCTTCTCGATGCCGCCCGCACCGATGCGCGCGCGGACAAGATCAACTGGTCACGAGTCGCCGCCCTGCGCAAGTTCGGGGGTATCCGGATCGAAGACGACTTGGCGGTCAAGGCGACGGGGTGCGAGAATCTCACCCGCGATGCATTCCTGGCGGTTCAGGGCTAGAACTGTCTCACTGGCGAAGCGGGCGCCGCCGCGAGCCAGCCGTCAGCGCCTTGCGAGCAGGTCGCGAATCTCCCGCAGCAGTTGCTCGGTCTTCGTCGGCGGAGGTGGCTCGGCCGCCGCGGCCGACGGCGGGCGCTTCAGGCGGTTGATCGCCTTGATCACCATGAACAGCGCGAACGCGATGATCGCAAACTCGAACATCGTCTGGATGAACGCGCCGTACCGGAACAGCACCGGCTTGCCCGCCGGGTTGGTACCGATCTCAAGCGCCAAATCGGTGAAATTGACGCTGCCGATCACGAGCCCCAGGGGTGGCATGATGATGTCGGCGACGAGGGAGCTGACGATCTTGCCGAAAGCCGCGCCGATCACGACACCGACCGCGAGGTCGATGACGCTACCCTTCATCGCGAACTCTTTGAATTCTGACGCGAGACTCATGGCCTGCGGCTTGGCTACTCCTCGGCCGACTTCTTCTTGGCCACCTTCTTCTTGCGCGTGCGCTTCTTCGGGGCCTCTTCGACCGGCGCCGCCGCTTCAGTCTTCTTCTTCACCTTCGGGGTCTTCGCCTTCGGGGCCTGCGTCTTCGCGCGGCGCGCGGGCTTTTTCTCCTGCGTAACCGGCTCCTCAGCCACAGCTGCCAGCGGGCCGTCGACGAGCTGCATCAGCGCCATCGGCGCCGAATCGCCCGGGCGAGGCAACATGCGCAGGATGCGTGTATAGCCGCCGGGGCGCTGCTTGAAGCGCGGCCCGAGGTCCGAAAAGAGCTTCTCGACGATCTGCGCATCGCGCAGACGCGCGAATGCGAGGCGGCGGTTGGCATCGCCGTCACTCTTGGCCAGCGTGATAAGGGGCTCGACCACCCGCCGCAGCTCCTTCGCCTTCGGCAGCGTCGTGCGGATGGTCTCGTAGCGCAGCAGCGAAACACTCATGTTGCGCATCAGCGCGTGGCGGTGCGCGCTGTTGCGCGAGAGCTGCCGGCCGGTCAGATGGTGACGCATAAACAGCCGTTAAATGACATCGCGTTCCTCGTCATGCTTCAGGCCCGCGGGCGGCCAGCCGTCGAGGCGCATGCCCAGCATCAGCCCATGGCTCTGCAGCACTTCCTTGATCTCGGTGAGCGACTTCTTGCCCAGATTCGGCGTCCGCAGCAGCTCCACTTCCGTGCGCTGCACGAGATCCCCTATGTAGTGAATGTTCTCGGCCTTGAGGCAGTTGGCGCTGCGCACGGTGAGCTCGAGCTCGTCGACGGGGCGCAGCAGGATCGGGTCGAACTGCATCTCGGCGACCTTCGTGGCGGCCTCCTCCTCGCCCTGCAGATCGACGAACACGGACAGCTGATCCTTGAGGATGCTGCCGGCGCGGCGGATCGCCTCCTCGGCGTCGATCGTGCCGTTCGTCTCGATGTCGATGATGAGCTTGTCGAGGTCCGTGCGCTGCTCGACGCGCGCGGCATCGACCGAATAGGTCACACGGCGCACCGGGGAGAAGGACGCATCGAGCTGGAGGCGCCCGATCGGGCGAGTCTGCTCCTCGAACGCGACGCGCGCAGCCGCCGGGCGGTAACCGCGGCCGCGCTCGACGCGTAGCGTCATGCTCAGCTCGCCGGCTTTCGTGAGGTTCGCGATCACGAGCTCCGGATTGACGACTTCGATGTCGTGATCCGTCTGGATGTCGGCGGCCGTAACCGGACCCGGGCCCTTCTTGTGAAGGCGCAGCTCGCCGCTGTCGCGCGAGTGCATGCGGATGGCTACGGACTTGAGGTTGAGCAGGACGTCCACGACGTCCTCCTGCACACCTTCGATGCTGGTGTACTCATGCAGCACGCCATCGATCTCGACCTCGGTGATCGCGCTGCCCGGCATGGAGGACAGCAGCACGCGGCGCAGCGCGTTGCCGAGCGTATGGCCAAAGCCACGCTCGAACGGCTCGATGACGACGCGCGCCTGACGAGGGGCAACCGGCTGCACCTTCACCACGCGGGGCTTCAAGAACTCGGCTACGGATCCATGCATTGCGGTCTCACCTACTTACTTCGAATACAGCTCGACGACGAGGTTCTCGTTGATGTCGGGCAGAATGTCATCCCGGGTCGGCGCGGACTTGAACACGCCGCGAAACTCCTTATCGTTCACCTCGACCCACTCGGGCAGGCCGACCTGCTGCGCGACGTTCAACGCGCTCTGGATACGCAACTGCTTGCGCGCCTTCTCACGCACCTGCACGATGTCGCCGGGCTTGACCTGGTAGGAGGCGATCGTCACCGCCTGCTCGTTCACCACGATCGCCTTATGGCTCACCAGCTGACGGGCTTCGGCGCGGGTCGCGGCGAAGCCCATGCGATACACGACGTTGTCCAGCCGGCACTCCAGCAGCCGCAGCAGATTTTCGCCGGTTGCGCCGCTGCGGCGGGCAGCCTCCTCGTAGTAGTTCCCGAACTGCCGCTCGAGCACTCCGTACATGCGCCGCAGCTTCTGCTTCTCGCGCAGCTGCAGGCCATAGTCGGACAGGCGCGTGCGCCGCTCACCCTTGATGCCACCCGGCGGGACGGTGAACTTGCACTTGCTTTCTAAGGGCTTTACGCCGCTTTTCAAGAACAGGTCGGTGCCCTCGCGACGGGCGAGCTTGCACTTCGGGCCAACGTAACGCGCCATTATGGTTCCTCTGGCTGAAAGTCGCCTGCGGCGCTTTCAGCGGAATACGGCCCATCGCTCCGTTCGGCGGCGGGCGAAAGGCGTGGCTTTCGCCCGCTGCGCAAGTCGTTGAGGCAGCTCATTAAACCCTCCGCTTCTTCGGGGGGCGGCAGCCGTTGTGCGGGATCGGCGTGACGTCCGCGATGCTGGTGATCTTCAAGCCGCAGTTGTTCAGCGCGCGCACGGCCGATTCGCGGCCCGGTCCGGGCCCGCCGACCCGCACTTCGACGTTCTTCACGCCGTGCTCCTGCGCGGCGACGCCGGCCTTCTCGGCCGCCACCTGCGCCGCGAACGGCGTGCTCTTGCGGGAGCCGCGGAAGCCGCAGCCGCCCGCGGTCGCCCAGGATAACGTGTTCCCCTGGCGGTCCGTAATCGTGATGATGGTGTTGTTGAAGGAAGCGTGCACGTGCGCGATCGCATCCAGCACGTTCTTGCGCGCCTTCTTCGGCTTCTTGGCGGCCGCTGCGCCGCTGGCCGGCGCGCCGCCTTGTGGTTGCTGCTGCTTCTGATCAGCCATTGAAGTGAAAACCCCTTAGTTAAGCTCGAGCCCCGAGTACCCGGCATGCGCTGCGCGCAGTCTTCATGCCTTGCCCGGCGGCGCGTTCAGTTTGACGGCCTGCTTGCGCGGGCCCTTGCGCGTGCGCGCGTTGGTGCGCGTGCGCTGGCCGCGCACCGGAAGGCCGCGGCGATGCCGGATGCCGCGGTAGGTGCCGAGGTCCATCAAGCGCTTGATGTTCATGGACACTTCGCGGCGCAGATCGCCCTCCACCGCGAACTTCGCAATCTGCGAGCGGATGGCGTTGACCTCGGGCTCGGTGAGATCCTTCACCTTGGTGGTGGGATTCACCCCCGCTCCCGCGCAGGCGTCGCGCGCACGTGACTTGCCCACGCCGTAGATGTGCGTGAGCCCGACCCACACGTGCTTGTTCATCGGGATGTTGATGCCGGCTATGCGTGCCATGGTATTTAACTCCCCATCACCCTTGGCGCTGCTTGTGGCGCGGGTCTGTGCAGATAACGTAGACCACGCGCCGGCGGCGCACGATCTTGCAGTTCTTGCAGATCCTCTTGACCGACGGACGTACTTTCATGACTGATCAACCCCCCGATCCGGTGCGGCCGTAGCCGAGCAGGTTCGCCTTCTTGAGCAGGCCGGGGTAGTGATGCGACATGAGGTGCGCCTGCAGCTGCGACATGAAGTCCATCACTACCACGACGACGATCAGCAGCGATGTGCCGCCGAAATGGAACGGCACCCCCTGCGAGGAAACCAGAATCTCCGGCAGCAGACACACCGCCGTGACATACAGCGCGCCCCACAGCGTCAGGCGGGTCAGGACCTTGTCGATGTAGTCCGCGGTCTGCTGCCCCGGGCGGATGCCCGGAATGAACGCGCCGGACTTCTTGAGATTGTCCGCCGTGTCGCGCGCGTTGAACACGAGCGCGGTGTAGAAGAAGCAGAAGAAGATGATCAGCAGCGCGTAGATCACCAGGTGCAGCGGCTGGCCGTAGCCGAGTGCCGCGGCGATGTTCTGCATGGCACCGGCGACCGGCCCTTCCGCGTTCGCGCCGAAGAAGCTCGCCAGCGTCGCCGGAAACAGCAGCAGGCTCGAGGCGAAGATCGGCGGAATCACACCCGACATGTTGAGCTTGAACGGCAGGTGGCTGCTCTGCCCCGCGTACATCCGCCGCCCCACCTGGCGCTTGGCGTAGTTCACGGCGATGCGCCGCTGGGCGCGCTCGACGAACACCACGAACGCCGTGGTGCCGAGCACCAGGATGATCAACAGCAGGGCGAACGGACCCTGCATCTCACCGCTGCTCACGGCCTCCGCGGTGCTGCCGATGGCGCCCGGCAGGCCGGCGACGATACCGGCCAGGATGATCATCGAGATCCCGTTGCCGATACCCCGCTCGGTGATCTGCTCGCCGAGCCACATGAGGAACATGGTGCCGGTGGTCATCGTGACCGTGGCGGTGAACAGGAACTGCCATCCCGTGATCAGCGTCATGCCGCCCTTGGCGAGCG
>VBNY01000180.1 GCA_005877705.1 Gammaproteobacteria bacterium | reverse complement strand
GAGTTGTCATGACTGATCTCCATCGTGTCGGAGTGGAGGAGTAGATGTTCCTGCGGCGGTGCGCAGTCACTCGTCGCAGGGCATCCCGCAGAGCGCATTCGCGCGAATAGCCTGATGCATCTTCGCGGGCGGCACCAGCGTCAGCTGGACCATGAGCCCGGTGAACTCGGCCCGCTGCTGGCGCCCACCGGCTTTATCGAACCGGGGACCCGCACGCTCACGCGGTCGTCCGCAGGCCGGTTGCGCCTGAGCGTTCCGGCCACCTCAGGGAGGTGACAGCCCGTCTGCTTTCTCGAGGTGCTCCGCCAGTTGCCGCAATGCAACCACAGCGGCGCGAGTGTTATCGTGCTCGCAGTTCGAATCACCGAAGGTATGAGTCAGCAGATCGGCGATCGAAAATCGCACGGCTATGGTTGGCTCATGGTTGACGACCACCGCGATCTGCACAGTCAACGGATCGGCGACTTTGGGTTCGCGGTCGTGAAGCAGCGGCACCGAAATTTCGATGCAGCGCTCGCCTCCGTCCGCGAGGCCCTTTCTCTCGAACGAATAGCCGAACACCAGCCCAAGCACTTCTGCCGTAAACGTCTGCAGAGGCCTGCGCAAGGTGTCAGGCAGCTCGAACACACCCCATCCAAAGAATTCCGGCCGGTCATACACCACGAGCGACGTGCGGATACCGCTGACTTCCTGTTCAAACACCCTTCCCGAGATCGTCATTTTTATTGGTCCTTAGAACCCTTGCAGCCCACTCTCGAGCGACGCCGAGTCGGACGCCCATTCCGGCATTCCAGACCTCAGCGCGCTATCCAGCTGCGGTCGCGATGGCCCGCAGCGCCCCGCGAGATTGCGGGCTATATGTACGGCTCGACCTCGATGTCCTCGACGCCAGTCTCGAGGCTGTGAAGACTCGGGTGCCGGTTCACGGCTACTCCGAGCCACCGCGCTTGTTGTAATGCCGTGTGTTGCGCGCCTCTGCATGGTAACTTTCCCAACCGCGCAGCGCGGTCCTGTTTTGCCATAAGCACCGTTCTTTTCGGCCGGAAGCCGCGGGTCCCAGAAGGCCGCAAATTCAGTGAATTGCGTCACATCATTTCAGCACGGCGGAGCGGATACTCAAAAATGGGATGGTTTGTCCCGATGCGTTGGGAACGATCGTTGCTGCAGCCCCGAACGGCAACAACACGCGTACGGCTGCGACTCTGGCTACGATGGCTCGACACGTCGAGTGCTTTGGCCTGATTTCGCTACTCGACGATCTGCGGGATGCATACGAGCTTGCCAAGGACAATCAACACCCGACCCTGCAGTCGCGCCTGATGGATGCGCGGCGCACGCTGGTCGCACTGTTGCAGCAGAACCTTAACCTGCACGATGAAATCCTAGACCTGCAGCAGCAATTGGCGCGATCCCGAGCGGAGATTGCGCGCCTCCAGGCGAGCGACGAAGGAGCGCTGTTCGCCAAGCCGCCGTCGGATTCCGACGCACCCAAGGCTGTGTAAAGCGGCCGCAATCAGGAAGAGCAATGGGGTGAATCCCCCAGCTAGTGTGCGACGGGCTACAGGGTTACCTGCCGTCACGTGCCCGCGCAATCCCAGGTAGGATGAGTGCGCCGGCCAAGCAAGTGGCTGCGTCCCGGCCGGCTGCAGTCCACAGGGAAAGCCTCATGCTGAGATTTGCTCGAGCGCAGACGGTCGAACTGCAGGGACCGGGTCCTTTCCAGACGCCCGCAGTGCAAGCAGTGCTGGGCGTGACATCCGCAATGGGGGAAACACCCCCGCGCCTGAGCCTGCTGCTGCAGGACGGACGGACGCTGCTGATTCCTATCGACACCCCCGCGGCACGCGAGCTGCTGGAGATTCTGGAGCGCACCGTTCCCGAGGAAGACGGCTATTGAATCCGCGGGCGCGGCGCCCGCGCCGCCGTCGGCAGTTACTCGTTGCTGGCGCGCGGCCGCTCCTCGCCGATGCGGCCAGCGGTAATACGATTACGGCCGCGACGCTTGCTTTCGTAGAGAGCCGCGTCGGCTGCTCTCACCATTCGGTATGCCAGCTCATTGCAGTCACCGGCGACCTGATCGAGCGCGCAGACTCCAAAACTCGCCGAAATGGAAGTCGGACGCGCTGGAAGTACAAACAACTCCGAGCGCACACGCTCGCGCAATCTTTCTGCCACAGCACACGCCTTGGACGCTGCAGTGTCGGGAAGCACGATGGCGAATTCCTCGCCTCCGAGCCGGGCGATCCAGTCCCTGCCGACTCGCAGGCTGCCGTTGATGCGCGCGACGAACTCCCGCAACACCTGATCCCCGACCTGGTGTCCGTGGCGGTCGTTGACCCGCTTGAAGTGATCGAGGTCGCTCATCACGATACCCAAGGGCCGGCCCAAGCGGCCGGCACGCTCGACTTCGCGCGGGAATTGCTCCTCGAAGTAGTGCCGGCGGCCAGCGCCCGTCAGCTCATCGACGGTCGACAGCATGCAGTTGTCGTGCAACGCCCGTTGCAGGGAGGCCGCAAGATCGGCGATGCGCCGCGCAATTGTCAGATGCGCCCAGAAGTGTTCGCCCCGCGCATCGCTTGGCACCCAGTCGTTTGCCCCCGCGCGCAAAGCTTCCGACTCCAACGCATCACCTGCGGAGCTCACGAAGACGATGTGGGTAGCCGCGCCCGAGGGTAGTTGGCGCGCGCAGCGAATCAACGCAAGATTGTCCGTGAACAGCAAAGCATGCAGGCCAGCGGCGAGTCGTCCGAGCGCCTCACTCGCGCCGACCGACGATTCGAGCTCGAGGTTTGCCATGGTCAGCAGTTTCTCGAATCGTTCACGCGTCGGCCCGGCCTCGATCGCCAGCAGCGCTGCAGCAATCTGCGGCGCGCCGCTCGTGAGACTCACCATCGCTGCTGTATCGTGCTCCGGCAACGTGTCGTCCAGGACTGCGCGCCGCGCCAGCAAGTGCTGCGCTGCCCCCGTGCCGGCGTCGGCATCGGCTAGCGGCTTGGGTCGATCCGTCGCTCTGCGGCGGCGCCCGGGATCCGGCTGCAGCGAGCTTCTGACGGCTTGTGCGAGGCGTCGGCGGTCACCCTTCGCGACACAGGCGGCCGCCCCACCCTGCAGCGCTTGGCGCGCCCGCTCGTCTCCGAGTGTTCCGGACACGAACACGAACGGGACGTCCGGCGCCTGGGATGCCGCAATCGAGAACGCCGCCATGCCGTCGAAGCCGGGAAGCGTGCAATCGCAGATGATGAGGTCGGGCGTGGTGCGCAGCGCCTCGCGGAAGTCTTCCTCCGTCGCGACGCGCGTCCACGCGCAATCAATGCCCTCGGACTCCAGGTGCCGCACGGTAAGTTCGGCATCGGGCGCACTGTCTTCGACGATCAACAACCTCATATCTTGAGAACTCATGCCGGCCATCGGTGAGACGACAATAAGCAGTACAGTCCCTCTGGTCTATGAAATCAAGCACGCCATTGCGGCGGATTATGTGATGTTCCGCGCAGCATTATGTAACGCAGTGGAGCAAACGCACTGCCCAAGAGGGTTCGAACCAAAGCGGTGGCTAAGGCGCGGAACCGCATGGCGCGGTGCGCAATGCAGTGACTTTATCCAACCTGCCCAATGCTGGACAACGTCCGGTAGGTCCCGCTCGTCGCGCTCACCGTTTCCACCAGCTGCACGCGCCGATCGGCGATCGCGTCCTCGAAGTCCTCGTTGATCGCGGCGAGCTCTTGCTCGCTATAGACGTTGACCAGCGTAATCATGCAGGCGCGATCGCGGCCTCGACGTTTGGCGTGGTACAGCGCCTTATCGACCAGACTGATGGCACGATCCAGCGACACGTCGATCGCCGCACCAGTTATCGGGAAACTCGCGCACCCGATGGACACCGTGCAACGGATGCGCTCGCCATGCCACACAACGGGCTCGCTGCGCACGGCATTCAGCAAGCGGTGCGCCGTGAGATTCAACTGCGCATCGCTCATCGGGCGCAGCAGAACCAGGAACTCTTCGCCTCCCCAGCGCAGCAAGGTCTCGTTGTCGCGCAACGTGTTCGCAAGACGCTTGCTGGCAGCCGCCAACACGGCATCCCCCGCCGGATGCCCGAGCGTGTCGTTGATACGCTTGAAGTAATCCATATCGACCAGCAGCGCACAGCCGACGAATGATCGATTGCCCTCCTTGGGCAGAACGTGCTCGTTGAAGTAGCGGCGGTTGCACAGCCCGGTCAGCGCGTCGTGCTCGCTGTTGTGGCGCAGACGCTCGTTGACCTTGCGGATGCGGCTGATGCCCCAACCGAGCACGCCGCAGACCAGTGCGATCAACACCGCCGCCATCACGATCATCTGCTGACGCAGTCTCTGGGCCTGCAGGTCACGGCTCTTGATGGCGTTGTCGCGCTTGAGCAGCTCGATCTCGCGAGCCCGGCGCTCGTCCTGGAACTTCGCCGACAGGTCGAGCAGAGCCTGCTCGCGCGCAGTCGTCAGCAGCTGGTCGCGCAGCTTGTCGTTGCGATGGTAGACCTCGACGGCGCCGCGCCAGTCGCCGGCGCGCTCCAGCGCCGGCAGGTATTCGTGCATCATGTCCTGGGCGTCCACCGGATTGCCGTTCGCCAGGATGCGCTGGATGGCGCTTTCCGCGCGCCGCTTGCCCTCGGCGAGGTGCCCCAAGCCGATTTCGGCAATACCCATGTTGAACAGCACAATCTGCTCACGCGCGCTGCGATGCAGCTTGCGTGCGAGCTCTAAAGCGCGGCGCGAATAGCCGAGCGAGGCGGTGTAGTCGCCGCGCTTCATATATGAGTCACCGAGATCGCACAGGACTACGACCAGCAGCTGATCGCTGCCGACCCGTTGGGCATGGGCGAGTGCTTCACGCGTGACGCGCAGATCCTCGGCTTGATCGCCGCGACGATCGGCAATGTCCGCCTCCTGGAGGCAGATGCCGACCAGCGTGGCCTCATCGCGCGACTGTTCCGCCAAACGCCGGGCGGTCGCTATCTGATTGGCGGCAAGATCCAGATTGCCGGTGAACATGAACAGCTTCGACAGTTTCAGCCTGACCTGAACGACGCGGGGTGTGCTGTGCATCGCGTTCGCCAGGTCGAGCGCCTGCTCGTACGCCATCAGTGCGCCCTCCTGCTGGCCGGCGAACGCCAGCACGGAGCCACGCAGAACCTTGAGACGATAGCGCTCGAGCTCGGAGAGCGTAGCCTCCGCGCCGATCAATTTGAGCTCGGCTTGGGCGCGATCGTACTGATCGCGCTGGTAAAACAGATGTACTTGAACGAGGTGGCTGGCGGCCTCCGCCGAGGGGTCGTCGCGCCCCATCGCATGCAGGCGGGCAATCAGCGCCTGTGCGTCTTCATCCTGGCGGATATCGGCGTACGCCAAGCCACGCACAGTGAGCAGTTGCACCAGGTCCGCGCTGCTCTGCGCCTGGGGCTGCAGCTTGTCGAGCCGCTGCAGCGCTGCCTGCGGATCGGACCAACCGACCTGCTCGGCGCGATCGATGTCCGCAAGGGTCGCGACCTGCGCGTAGGAGACCGTGCCCCATGTCAGCAACAGGCACAGCAGCGCACCGCTGAGGAGCCCCGGCCTGTATTGCTCGTTCATTGCCGTGTAAGCGGAAGCGTTGCTGAATTGAGCAGATTATCGCTCCGAGGCTCCCTGGCCGGCCCGATGCACAGCACAGTTCCCGGGGGCCAGGAAACGATCGCGGCGCCCGCGCTCTGATCCATTTGACATAAGACTTGGTCCCGCCCGTCGCCTGCGTTGGCGCGTGTAGAACCCATCAGCTCGCCAGTCGGTAGATTTCCCTGCCGGCCAGCAGAAACGCCCCTGTGCCGAACACCTCCGTGTGTCCCGGATCGAACGCCTTCGGGTCTGCGGCCACGGGCTGCACGTGTTCGAGCTTGCCCTCCAGCGTTACGCACTCGACCAGCGCATTCCACGCCCTGCGCACTACCGGCTCATACGCGGTGCGGTCCAGCAAACCCGAGTTGATCCCCCAGGCAAGCGCGAATGTAAAGAAGCCCGAGCCGCTCGTTTCCTTGAGCGGAAACGAGCCGGGATCGAGCAGGCTGGGATGCCATAGACCGTCAGGCTGCTGCAGCGAAGCAACCCTTGCCGCCATTTCCTTGAACTGCTGTTCATAGAGTTTGCGGTGAGGGTGGTCCGCCGGCAGCAGCGGCAGCACGCGCGCCAATCCTGCCATCACCCAGCCGTTACCCCGGCTCCAGAAGAGCTTTGCGCCGTTCGCCTCCCGTTTGTCGAAATACGAGCTGTCGCGGAAGAACAGGTGGTCGTTGCGGTCGTACAGGAAATCCGAGGTAGCCCACCATTCCTTGTCCATGAAGTCGAGATAACGGTGATCGCCGGTCGCCTGGTAGAGCCGAATCCAGGCAGGGGGCGCCATGAACAGCGCATCACACCAACTCCAGCGCCGCTGCTCGCCGCTGACACCCATGCGCAGGTCGCTGTTGACGGGGTGCGCCAGGATGAAGTCGAACCGCGCCTTGGTCGGCCGGAGCATGACCGGGTCCGGGCGCTTCAAATACAACGCGAGGTAGATCTGCGAGATGCACTGATCGTCTGCGTGATAGGGACGCGGCGCGGGTTCCCATTTGAACTTCGCTCCCATCGCGATCATCGCGTCACGGTACTTTGGCGTGCCGGCGATCTCATCCAGTGCCATGATTCCGGCGTACAGTGCGCAATACATCCATCCCTGTTCGCCGGAGTCATAGTTCGACCCGGTCGGGTGTGCCAGCTGCCAATCCGCCACGCGCTTCATGGTAGCGAGAATCGCGGCGGGGGGAGATTCCGCGGTGCTGGTTTTGGCGGTTACAGCGGACGTCGCGCCGGGAGGTTGGGCCGCGAGCAACGCGACTGCCCTCGAGACGCATAAAACGAGAGCAAGCGTTCTCACGGTGTTACGCTGCCCGCAGGGGAATGATCAGGCCACTCTCGCCAGCATGTTTCCTGCCTGAGATGGAGGCGCGCCGTGACCCCGATGGTGCCCCGGATGTCGAGATCCAGCGGATCTATGACGAACTGCCCCGAGCCGCCGTCTTTCGCGTGCTCGTCGACCGCCTGTGGCCGCGGGATGTCAAGAAGGAGAACGTAGCCTTAGACGCCTGGGCGCGTGACCTCGCACCGAGTATGGAGCTACGCAAATGGTTTGCGCATGACCGGCAACGTTGGCCTGAGTTTCGAGAGCGCTATCGAGCGGAGCTGCGTGAGCGCGCGACGGACCTGGAGGCCTTAAGACAGCGTGCCAGGCAGCAGCCCGTCATCCTTCTCTATGCAGCCAAGGACAAGCAGTTCAACCACGCCGTTGTGCTGCGGGAGGTTATTCGGGATGGATGAGCTTGCTCTGGGGCCAAGGCGTCCGTTGCAGGCGGTGGGTGTCAGGCGCGGGAGTTGCTCCAACAGTTAAAAGAGGCCGCCCGCCGCGCCAGGCGGGCGGCCCACAGCGTCAGGTCGAACGCGACAGTCGGTTCCAAACGACGATGACGAAGTGACCGACAAGCAGCGCGAAGGCCGTGACAATGTCAAGTGCAAGAAGTTCCATAGGACACCCTTCCTCAAGTCTGTCAGCGCGGCTAGTCTACGTAGCCGCAGCTGTAACGACAGACCTCTTGCGATAGACGGCGCATATGCAGTTAGGGGGATTGCAAATCGAGAAAGGCCGCCCTGTCGGCCGGCCGTGTTTGGATTCGGGCGCGCAAGTTGCTGCTGCGTACGCTCGGCTCGAGTCTCAGGTTGTCATGCAATCCCGCGACCGGCCCAAAGGGCATCCAACGTGATTGATGGGCTCATTATTCGTGGCGTGGCGCCGGCGGATTTCGACGCGTGGCTGCCGCTTTGGGATCCGAACCTGTAAGCCGCTGCGCCGTGCGCCAGCGTAAAAGGAGCGCGTGACAGGTTCGGCAGCGACGCGGCATACTCTCAAAGAGACATGAATTTACTCGTACACGACAGCGCGCTTATTACCAACCCGGCTTTCGCTGAAAGCCGGGTGCCGGTGGTGTCCGCTCTGTCCGTTGGTTGTGCGAGGAATTGCTTGCATGTCTTCCCAGGAATTCTCTCTGTTACGTCTTCGCGTTGTCGCTGACGCCGATCCCGGCGTGCTCGCGCGCGTCCTGGAGCGCTTCCAGAATCTGAACGTCCTGCCGCGCCGAGTCGTTGCCGAGTTGGGTACGACCGGAATGTTTCACATCCAGGTCGACATCGCGACTGTGCCCGAAAACACGCTCACCCTGATCGCGGCAAAGCTCGGACAGGTCCCCTCCATCATGAACGCTTACTGGCATCGCACCTGAAGCAGTGCCGTCACCCGGCGAGCAAGACACCGGTGCGAGCTGCTCATCACCGTGGATGCCGTGATCCTGTCAGTACGAGAGCGTACATAGGGCTCAATCGCCTGCGCGTGCGACGGCTCTCATGGACCGCAAGCGTGTAATAACCGACCTGATGGTAGTACGTTATCCGCGCCCGGATGTGCGCCTCGGCAGGCCGGAAGTCGAGATTGCGGAAAATGCGCGTGATGAGGCGGATGCGCTCGACGTCGACTCTGCGCACGACACGCGCAACCTTGGGAGCGCGGCGCGCCCAGTCACGTACCGCGGCATCGTATTCCGGACTGTAGTCCTGGTCCTCGATCCACATTCGCACGAGCTCATTGATCTGCACGGCCCCGTCCTTGCGGGCGGGTGCGGCAATTCTGCGCAGCGCGCCGGTATTGATTGCGCGCCAATCCTGCAGCAGCCGGGCGAGCAGCCTGTCCCGGGTGCCGAAGTAGCCGTAGAAGCCGCCGCGCGTCACGCCGAGCCTGCGCGACAGGCGCTGCACGCTCACCGCCTCGATGCCGGCGCGGATCAGCGTCTCGCGCGCAAGGTCGAGCCAGTCATCTCGGACCCGCTTTACCATCTCGCGGGGCTGTCCGCGAGCCAGTTCCAAAAGTGCTCCGCGAAGCTGCGATCCACCCAGCAGCGGAAAAGGTGCGCGATTCCGGGCTTCCAGATGATCGCATGCACATCGGCGATAGCAGTGCGCGCCACGCGCCCGGCAGCGAAGGCGTGAGGGCGTAGGTCGAGGCTGCAGCCGGTCATGAGTACGTCCATTGCAGGGTCGCCGCCTATGTCGAAGCACGCGAGGGCATCGCTGATGTCAGTGATTGCCGCAAGTGATGGCGCAAGCCGAGCGACCAGCGCCCCTTGAACGGCCGACGTTTCGGCGGCCGGCAGCTCGAGCAGCCACTCCTTCGGCGTCATCCACAGCAGCGCATACTCGCCGCGAATGTCTGTTGTCTGTGGACCCGGCACTCGAGCGCCGATTTGTCGTCCGATGGCATCGCGCAGTACGGCATCTTCCGGCGAGCCCTGCAGCAGCAGCAGGCCTCTGTCCGTAACGGGCGTGACACGCAGACCGGCATCGGCATCGTGCAGCGTTTCGGTGTTGCGCGCTCGTGAGAGCTGATCGAGTGGCGCTCGGTGCTCAAGCATTCAATCGCTCTCCCTTGGGATCGTACCAATTTGGGGAGACCAGGCGCGCGGGCCAGACCCGCCCGCCGGAATACACTTGAATCGACTCGTTGAGCCGGGCGCGCCCCGCCACGACAAGTCCCAGCGCGACACTCCGGCCGAGCGTCTCGCTCGCGCAGCTCGAGGTGACGTAGCCCTGACTGCCCGAGCGGGTGCTCGGGTCTGCCATTATGTGGCCGCCGACCGGCAGCACTACGTTGGGATCCTGCGCCGCGATGCCGACAAATTGCAGTCGATCCGCGCGTTTCGCATCCGAGCGCTCCAGCGACCGGCGTCCAACGAAGTCTTCGGTCTTCTTCGCGAGGATGGCTCCCATGCCAATGTCGGCAGGCACGGTGCGCGCATCTGTGTCGGTGCCCACGTGGAGGAAACCCTTCTCAGTACGCAACTCCTGTAGCGCATCGACCCCGATAGGTGTCGCATTCAGATCCCGCCCTTGCGCGATCAGGGCCTCCCACAGCGCCGAGGCATACCCGGCCGGGACGTTGATCTCGAACGATAGCTCGCCGGTGAATCCCACTCGCGCGATGCGTGCGGGAACACCAGCCAAGGTCCCGCAGCGAACCGCGAGGTGAGGAAAGGTCTCGCGTCCAAGATCCACGTCCGTACCCAGGCGTTGCACCACCTCGCGCGCGCGAGGGCCTGCGACCGCGACGTTTCCCCACACGGAGGTGACGTTTGTTACCAGGACGCGCAGCTCGGGCCACTCGCACTGCAGCCACTCTTCGAAGGCGCTAAAGATACGGCTCGCGGCGCCGCTAGTCGTGCTGACCAGAAACGAATTGTCGGCGAGCCGCATGCACACGCCGTCATCAATAATGATCCCGTGCTCGTTGAGCATGATGCCGTAGCGGACTTGGCCCACGGCGAGAGTGCGCATGTTGTTGTAGTACATGCGGTTTAGAAAAGCGGCTGCGTCGGGGCCGCGTACTTCTATTTTGCCGAGCGGCGAACCATCGAAAAGGCTTACCGCAGTCCGCGCGGCGCGCTTCTCGTATCTGACGCGCTCCTCCCGGGAATCGCCGTGCGCAGCGTACCAAGCGGGACGCCTCCAGCCCCCGAAGTCTTCCAACACGGCGCCGTGCTCGGTGTGCCAACGGTCGAGGGGCGTGCGGCGCAGCGGATGATAGGACGCTCCAACGCGCCGGCCGGCTAACGTTCCGAGGGTCAGTTGTACCGACATCGGGGATGCGCCGGCCAGTTAGTTCCGCAAGCAGAGCGAGCGCGTTCATGTTGCTCGTCTTGCCCTGGTCCACCGCCATGCCGGCCGTCGTATAGCGCTTTACGTGCTCGATCGAGTGGAGGTTCTCGCGCACCGCGAGTTCGAGATCGCCACGAGTGACGTCGTTCTGCAGATCGACCCACGCCTTGCGACGCCGGTCCCGCGGCGAAGCCCAGAACGGGGCAACGCCCGCGTGCTTCGCCAATGCCGCCGGCGTCACGCCGCACTCGGCGGCGGCGCCGGTCAGATGCGCAGCTTCTCGTCCGGCCGCGAAGCCTTCAGACAAACAGTCCTGCACGGCAAAGCTTCCAGACGCCGACCCCGCACAACGGATCGTGCTTAGATCCGCCGCTGGGACCAGCGCGGCCCGCTCGGGAGCGTAACGCAGGCGTCCGCCGACCTGAGAGAAGAGGTGTACGCTGGGAGTCCACCCTCCCGAAACGCAAAGCACGTCGCAATCGAGGCGTTGCACGTGATCGGAGCGCCAGCTCTTGGCTCCCTGCTCGAGCGGCCGGACCTCGATCCCCCGCGTGACGCGCGCGCCGTGCACGCGGGCCGGTCCGTAGCCGGCCATCACGGGTATGCCGGCGCGTGCGGCGGATGTTGCGCTATCACCCGGCTCGCCACGCACGTCGACGATCGCAACGACTGTTATCCCCCGCGCTCGCAAGGCTTCAGCAGCATCGTATGCGGAGTCACAGCTCGTGACGAACACGGCCCGCTGACCCGGGCGGACCGCGTACTGCACGGCATAGTTCATGGCTGCCGAAGCGAGCATTACGCCGGGTACGTCGTTGTTCGGGAACACTACCGGGCGCTCGATGGCGCCCGTCGCGAGCACCACCTGCGCTGCGCGCACGTGCCAGAGACGCTCGCGCACCGCTGTTGGAGAGGTCCGTTCACTGCGTTCGCAAAGCGCCACCAGATTGTGGTCGTAGCAACCGAACGCGGTTGTGCGCTGGAGCACGCGCGTCCTCGCCGCCGCCCGCAGCTCGCTCTCGACGGCGCTCACCCAGTGCAGTGCCGGCTGGCCATCTATGATGTGCTCTTCCCACTGAAGCGCGCCTCCAAGAACCGGCCGATCATCGACGAGCACGATGCGCGCCCCAGCCCGAGTGGCCGCGAGCGCCGCGGCCAGCCCTGCCGGTCCGCCACCGATGACCAGCACGTCGCAGTGCTCGTATCTCTCCTCGTACCGATCGGGGTCGGGAAGAGTAGGCGCGACGCCGAGGCCTGCGGCGCGGCGGACGAGCGGCTCGAACCAGTGCCAGTTCGGCCACATGAAGGTCTTGTAGTAAAACCCCGCCGGCATCAATCCGGCGAGCAGCTGGAGCGGCGCGAAGACGTCAAGCCGCGCGCTGGGCCAGCAATTCACGCTGCGTGCGTCGAGTCCGTCGAACAGCTCGACCTGCGTGGCTTTGAGGTTCGGTACGAGGTCCGCACCCCGTCCGATCTGCACGATGGTGTTAGGCTCCTCGCACCAGCTGCCAAACAAGCCCCGTGGCCGGTGCAACTTGAAGCTCCGCCCAGCGATGCGCACGCCGTTGGCGAGCAGCGCTGAGGCCAGAGTGTCGCCTGCGAACCCCTGGTACGCGCTGCCGTCGAAGCGAAAGGACAGTCGTTGCGTGCGATCGATGCGGCCGCCGCTGTCCAGCCGCCAGGCATTGGCGCTCACGGCCGGATCTCCGGCAAAGGATCGCCCAGCGCGCTCGTGGCCTGGATCTCGTGCGTCGCCGTATTGCGCACGACGATGAACCATTGCCGGCAGCCCAGTGTGTGCAGCCAACGCTCGCGCACCAGCCCCTTGGGATTGTCCCGCATGAAGAGATACTCGGCCCAGGCGGACTCGGTTACCGCCTGCGGCGGGCCTGGGCGCACGAGCGGCACTTCGCCACCCCAGCGAAACTCGGGCTCGTCACGCGGGCCACACCACGGGCAGGGGATACGCAGCATAACTGCTTGCTAGTGGGAGATGCCCGCTGCGGCGGCCTCGTCAATGAGCGCACCGCTCGCGAAGCGCTTGAGCGTAAAGCCTTCCGCAAGCTTGTGCGGACGGTCGGTGGCAAGCAGATGGGCAAACACAAACCCGCCGCCGGGAATGGCCTTGAAGCCGCCGGTCCCCCAACCGCAGTTGAGATAGATCCCGCTCACGGGGGCCTTGTCGATGATCGGCGTCGAGTCGTGCACGACATCGACGATGCCGGCCCACTGCCGCAACAAGCGCAGCCGGCTGAAGCACGGGAACAGCTCTAACAGACCCGCGACCACTCCCTGCAGCGTTGGCAGATTGCCGCGCTGCGCATAGGAGGGGTACAGATCGAGCCCACCGCCGACGACCAGCTCACCCTTGTCCGACTGGCTCAGGTACACGCCGGTCGCCATGGAGAGCGCGACACAACTGAGCACTGGCTTGACGGGCTCGGTCACAAACGCCTGCAGCGCGTAGCTCGTCACGGGTAAGCGAAATCCTGCCTTGGCTGCCAGCACGCTGCTGTGGCCGGCGACGGCCAGAGCGATCTTCGGGGCACGCAGCTGACCCTGAGTGGTCTCTACCCCGACGATGCGCTCGCCGTCGCGGATAAACCCGAGGACCTCGCAGTTCTGAATGACATCGACGCCGAGCGCATCGGCCGCACGAGCGTATCCCCACGCGACCGCGTCGTGGCGGGCGATTCCGCCTCGACGTTGAAGCAGACCGCCTCGCAGCGGATAGCGGGCCGCAGCCGAGTTGTTCAGGAGAGGGAGCCACTCGCGCACTTGATCTGCATTCAGCAGCTCGCCGTCGACCCCATTGAGCTGCAGCGCGTTCACCCAGCGTGCCAGCAGCTCAAGATGATGCGCGCTGTGACCGATCGTGAGCATACCGCGCTGGCTGAGCATGACATTGAATCCAAGCTCCCGAGACAGTCCCTCGTACAGGCGCAGAGCGAAATCGTAGAAGTGTGCGCTCTCGGGGTAGAAATAGTTCGAGCGGACCACCGTGGTATTGCGCCCGGTATTGCCGCCGCCAAGCCAGCCCCGCTCGATCACCGCCACCTTGCTGATGCCGTGCTCCTTGGCCAGGTAGTAAGCGGTCGCGAGCCCATGCCCACCGCCACCGACGATAATCACGTCATAGCGGGACTGCGGCGTGGGGCTGCGCCACAGCTGTGGCCAATTCTCGTGAAAAGAGGCTGCGTTGCGCGCGAGCGCTAGAGCGGAAAAACGCATGGCTGCTGATTGCTCAGTGCGGATATGCGTCATAGTATACACATATGTATAGTTTGGCAGCCACAGCCGCCTCATGCTCTGGTGAAGCGGCGTGAAGCCACCCCATGACAGATAAGCAAAGCGAGGCTGCGGCGCCCCGCGACCGGTGGTACGTGCTCGCGATCCTGACTGTCGTGTATGCCCTGAACATCGCAGACCGCTTCTCGATCTCGACGCTGATCGAGCCGATTCGGCAGGAATTGCACCTCTCCGACAGCGGCGTCGCCTTTCTGACGGGCGTTGCGCTCGCGCTGTTCTACGTGACGATCGGCATACCGATCGCTGCGCTTGCAGACCGGGCGGACCGTCGGAAAATTCTCGCGATCGCCCTCGCGATTTGGTCCGGCATGACGGCGCTGTGCGGCCTGGCTCAAAACTACTGGCAACTGCTGCTGACGCGTTTCGGTGTCGGGATCGGCGAGGCCGGGGGGACTCCGCCCTCCACATCGATACTGGCCGACAAGTTTCCTCCGGCCCGGCGCCCGATGGCTCTCACGATCTTCGCGCTCGGTGCCTGCCTCGGCGCTTGGCTAGGCTCGTCCGTTGCGGCCTGGCGGTCGCCTTGATAGTGTGGTTGACGGTGCGCGAGCCACGCCGCGGTCAGCTCGATTCGACAACGAGCGCTCAGCAGCCGAGTACGCTGCTCGCCACGCTGCGCTTTATTGCCGGCCAACGATCGGCAGTCCATCTGCTGCTGGGAGGATCCGTCGCGACGTTCTGGAGCTGGGGGCTGATGTGGTGGACCCCCACTTTTCTGCAACGATCCCATCACCTGACGGTGGGACAGGCCGGACAACTCCTGGGTCCCATGCATTTGATCGCAGGGACTGCGGGCACTCTGCTGGCTGGCTGGCTGATGGGCCGGCGTGCGGCCGCAGATCCGCGTTACGTCGCGCGGCTCCTCGGATGGGTCACCGCCCTCACGACGATCCCATCGATAATCCTGTACTGCGTGCTTTCGAAGCAGGCGGCGACAGTGCTGCTGTGGATCTTCGTGCCGGCCGTGTATTTCTATATCGGTCCGATACTCGGGCTGCTTCAGAACGTGGTGCCCGCGAACATGCGCGCCACGGCGTGCGCTATCTTGCTGTTCATCGCCAATGTGGCCAATCTCGTGCTCGCGCCGCAGCTCATCGGATGGCTGAGCGACTGGTTTGCCGGCTCCTTCGGCGCGGGCCAGGAATCGCTCCGCTGGGCGCTGTTGCTGCTGGCGCCAACTGGCTTCTGGGCGGGCTGGCACCTATGGACCAGCGGAGCCACGATTCGGGAGGACGAAGCGCGCACCACCTGACGTGACTGGCTTTACTGATTGAGAGCGGGTCGCGGCGTCTCCTAGCAGCGCCTGGCGGTGCGGATTTCCGGGAGTGTTCCTATGAGAGGCATGCTGCGCTCGAGCGCCAAACTGATCATCCTCGGAGTGGGCCTCGCGGCCCTCGCCGCCTCCGCCGAGACCGCCGGGCCGCCAAGTACGTCGCAACCCCGCGCGTATCTGTTGCGCAACGTCCGGATCTGGGATGGACGAGGCGAGGAGGTTTCCGCGGGTGAGCTGCTGGTTGTCGGCAACAGAATTCAATCCGTCTCGCGCGGGCGAATTGCTCCGTCTCCCGAGCTTCATGCCGTCACAATCGACGGTGGCGGCCGCGTACTGACGCCCGGCTTTATTGACGCGCACGTGCACATGACGAGCGTGTTGCCGAGACAGCAGCAGCAGGAGAGCGATCCCGTATACATCGCAGCGCTCGAGATCAGAGGTGCCGAGCAGGCGTTGTTACGTGGCTTTACCACGCAACGCGATGTCGCAGGAGCGGTCTTTGGCCTCAAACAGGCGATCGATGACGGCTACGCCGTCGGCCCGCGAATCTACGCCGCGGGTGCGGCGTTATCTCAGACCGCCGGTCACGGCGACGATCGCCACTATACCGATCCGCCGAAATGGCTCGGCGGCGGCTTGACGTACGACGAACGCACGGGCATGTCGGTGATTGCGGACGGAGTTCCTCAGGTGCTTGCGGCCGCGCGTGAGCAAATGGGCCACGGCGCTGCCATGATCAAAGTGATGGCAAGCGGCGGCGCGGCCTCAGAGTTCGATCCAATTGAGATAACAGAGTACACGTTGGACGAGCTCAAGGCCGCGGTGGATGTCGCAGCGAGCTTCGGCACCTACGTTACGGTGCACAGTTACAATTCCGCAAGCACGCGCCGCGCCATCGAGGCCGGTGTTCGTTGTATAGAGCACGGCCATCTCATCGATGAGCCGACAATGAAGCTGATCGCCGACCGCGGAATCTTCCTGTCCACGAACATAGTCGTGTACGAGGTGCCACCGGTGGGTATCTCGGAGAGGCAGCGCGCCAAGTTCCTGCAGGTTCAGGCCGCCACCGATGCGATGATGAAGCTGGCGAAGAAATATCACGTGAAGCTCGGCTTCGGCACCGACCTGATATACGGGCTTGATAACAAGGCGCGCGAGAATCGGGAGTTCACGCTGCGCGAGCGCTGGTTCTCGCCGGTCGAGATTCTGCGCCAAGCAACCTCCGGGAATGCCGAGCTGCTCGCGATGTCAGGCCCTCGGAATCCGTACCCCGGCAAGCTGGGCGTCATCGAAGAGGGTGCCTATGCGGACGTTCTCCTCATCAACGGCGAGCCGCTGAAGGACATCACCATCCTCGAGCATCCAGCTGACGCGCTCGCCCTGATCATGAAGGACGGCAAGATCTTCAAGAATCAGCTGGCGCCTGCAAGCCGAGGGCCGTAAAGCCCTCCTCGGTCGTGGCAAGGATTACCTTGCCGGCGCCGACTGTCATGTCGATTTGACACCTTTGGATATCGAGCGAAGCGGTCTCGAACAGGTTCTCATGTAGGCTGTCTCATTCTGGCGTATAATGACGTGGCGGCGCGGGGATCGCGCCGTATTTTGCGCACATTCCAACATCCCGCCCGCCGCGGCGGTTGCGCTGGATTTCCACTTCAACGACGACGGAAGGCCCGTGCCGAAACCAAACTACCATCAGGCGAGAAAACAGAAGGAGCTGGCGAGAAAGGCACGCCAGCAGGAAAAGCAGCAACGTCGGTCATCCCGCCCGAGCACTCCCGGCGAGAACGCTCAGGTTGGCACGGTGGAAGGGGAAGGATCCGCGGCTCCGCGCGCGCCAAGTTC
>VBNY01000179.1:1156-14777 GCA_005877705.1 Gammaproteobacteria bacterium | reverse complement strand
CGCCGCACCGTACAGCGTCAACTGGGACACCTCGGCGGTGGGCGACGGCGGTCACAGCCTGGCGGCCAAAGTGACCGACAGTCAGGGCATGACAGCGACGTCGGCGGCAGTTACCGTCACCGTCACCAACAGTCCCAGTTTCACTGTCAGCCTCGCGCCGTCGCAGATCTACCCGGCGCCGACCTCGAGCGCATCGGGCAATGCGCAATTGACCGTCAATCTCGCGAGCGGAGCCACCAGCGGCAGGCTGACGTTGACTGGTGTCGCCGCGACCGGGGCGCAGATTTTTGAAGCATTCGCGGGGTCGACGGGCGCGAGCCTCATCAGCCTCGCGCAGAACGCGAGCAACGCAAGCGAATGGGACGTTCCCTCGGCAGCTCTGCTCACAGCGGACCAGGTCAGCGCGCTTCTCGAGGGGAAGCTGTATATCGCAGTCGCGTCCGCGGCCAACCCGAATGGTGAAATCCGCGGCCAGATCCTGCCGAGCAATGTCACGGTCGTGTGGGCGGCGCTCTCCGGATCTCAGGAAGTGCCGCCGGTGACCATAACCGCATCCGGTGTGGTCGCGACCACCGTCGATTCGACCGCGAATGTCGTCTCTGTCCACATCAACAGCACCGGCGTGGATGATGCGACGGGGGCACAGGTTGACACGGGCGCCCAGGGCGCGACGGGCCCGGCGCTGCTCACTCTGACGCAGGACAGCGTCACCCACGGCCACTGGTCCACGGAGCTCGCCTCCGTCGCCAGCGCGAATGTCAGCGACTTCACTGCCGGCAAGTGGTACGCCAACGTGAGTACGCCAGCCGATCCGAATGGCGCGCTACGCGCGCAGATCACGACGGCGGCAACTCCCGCTGCGCCGACGCTGAGCCAACTGCAGACCAGCGTGTTCTCGCGCTGCACCAGTTGCCACAACGGCACGGGCACATCGCTCCCGGGTTCGATGAACCTGACCGCCGGCAACACGTATATATCGATCGTGAACGTGGCCAGCGTCGAGCAGTCGAACCTGAAACGCGTCGCGCCGAACGACCCGACCAACAGCTACGTGGTGCAGAAGCTCGAGGGCGCCTCGACGATCACCGGTGTGCGCATGCCCTTCGGCGGCCCGTATCTGGATCAGGCGACGATCGATCAGGTCAAGGCCTGGATTTCCGCGGGAGCACAGAACAACTGATCGTTCTTGATTGGCTGAAGTGGCCTGCGGGCCACTTCAGCCAAGGTGGTTCCGGCTAGCGGTTATGGTAGAGGGACTTCTTCAGCCTCCAGCGCTTGTGGGACCACGGCCAGTCGGACGGCGCGGCATGGATCTGCTCCTCGACGAGCCGTGCGTAGCGCTCCGTGAGAGCGCCACTCCTCGAGGGTTCGCCGGGGCCGGCGAGCGGTCGGATGTCCATTTCGTAATAGCCGCGGCCGGTGCGGCGCATGGCGATGAAGAACACGGGGAAGCGGGTGACGCGCGCGATTTCCTCCGGACCCATGTAGAAGGCCGTGTCGCGGTTGAGGAAGCGCGTCCAGTGCTTGTGCTCGCTCGTGGTGGGCTCCTGGTCAGCCACGATCGCGACGGCTCGCGCCACGTCACGGCGCTTGATGATGTCGGGCAGCAGATCCTTGGCGGGCACGAGGCGGCTGCCGAAGCGGCTGCGCACCTTTTTCATCTCGCGCTCCGCCCAATTGTCCACCAGCGGCTTGTAGGCGGCGTCGAGTGGAAAGCCGAGCTCGAGCGTCAGGCCGAGCAGCATCCATTCCCAGTTGCACTGATGCGCGGCGACGAGCAGCACCGACTGGCCCTGCGCGAGCAGCGCGCGCGGCTGCTCGAGGTTCTGGATGCGGACCCGCCGGCGGATTTCCTCGGGCGCCAGTGTCGCGGACTTGACGACCTCCACCAACATCTGCGCGAAGCCGCTGTAGTAACCTTGCATCACCTGGCGCAGCCGAGTCTCGTCAAAGTCGGGGAACGCCAGCGTGAGGTTGGCGCGCACGACGTGCGCTCGGTAGGGGAACACGCGGAAGGCGAGCCAACCGAGCAGGGCGGCAATCGCGTACAGCAGCCCGAGGGGAAGCCGGGATACGAGCCGTACCCACCAGGCGGAACGCCTGTGCGCCGAGGTTGCCGCCACGTTGCGGTTGCGTCCGTGCTCGGGCGTAACTTCTCTCAACATCGAGGTCATGCAACCGGGTGGGGTCGAGACGGCACGGTCGCCGGCGGTGGCTGCGCGGTGAGCACGCGGCCGAACTTGGGTCCGAGCCACCGCTCAACATCATCGATGATGGTGAATGCCGCCGGTACGACCACCAGCGTGAGCCCCGTGGAGGTGATGAGGCCGCCGATCACGGCTATGGCCATCGGGGCGCGAAATTCGCTGTCGCCGCCCAGTCCCAGCGCAACCGGCAGCATGCCGGCCACCATGGCGACGGTCGTCATGACGATGGGCCGGGCGCGCTTGTGGCCCGCTTCCAGAATCGCCGTTACGCGATCCGTGCCGAGGCGCATCTCCTCGATCGCGAAGTCCACGAGCAGAATCGAGTTCTTGGCGACGATGCCCATCAGCATCAGGAATCCAATCAGCACGCCGAGCGACAGCGAATTGTTGGTGATCATCAGCGCCGCGACCGCGCCGCCGAGCGACAGCGGCAGCGAGCAAAGGATCGTGACGGGCTGCAGCACGTGTGCGAACAGCAGCACCAGAACCGCGAACACCAGCAGTATTCCCGTCGCTATGGCGATGGTGAAGTTCGTGAACACCTCGTTCATGACTTCCGCGTCGCCGGTCTCGACCAGGCGCACCCCCTGCGGCAGGCTCTTCAGGGCGGGCAGGGCGCGGATCTTCTGCATGGCGGTGCCGAGCTGCACGCCGTTCAGATCCGCCTCCAAGCGCACGCGGCGGCTCTGGTTGTAGCGCCGCACTGCGGTGGGGCCGTAACCGAAGCCGATATCCGCAACCTCCTTGAGCGGCACCGTGGCGCCCGTTGCGGTCGGCACCGGGAGATTCTCCAGGGTGGACAGGTCGCGGCGGGTCTCTTCGATGAGGCTCACGCGGATCGGGACCTGCCGGTCGGAGAGAGAGAACTTGGCGCTGTTCTCGTCGATCTCGCCCAGGGTGGCGATGCGGATCGTCTGGCTGATGCTCGCCACGGTCACCCCGAGCTGCGCCGCCAAGTCCAGGCGCGGCTTGATCAGGATCTCCGGCCGCTGCATGTCGCCGCTGATGAGCGGCTCGCGCAGCTCGGGCATCGCGCGCATCTCGTCCAGCACCTTGTGAGCGCTGCTCTCGACCAACGGGGCGTTGTCTCCCGTGATGTAGAGCGTCAGGTCGCGGCCGCCGCCGCCCCTCTGAAAGTTGATTCGCGCATCGGGGATCGTCTTGAGCTCCTTGATGACCCGGTCTTCCCACTGTCTCTGGCTCACGGTGCGCTGCTGGCGCGGTACGAGCGAGATGAAGAGCTGGCCGGAGCGGATGTCGCCGATGTCATCCGTGCCGATGGACTCGACGACGTTGGTGACTTCGGGCTGGCGGGCAACGATGCGATAAGCGGCGGCTGAGACGGCCGCCGTGTCCTCGATCCGCACACCCGGCGGCAGCTCGATATTGAGCGCGGCGCTGCCGACGTCGCCTTCGGGCACGAAAGATTTGGGGATGAGCGCAAGTCCGGCGATCGACAGCGCGAAGAACAAGGTGCCCGCGCCGAGCGTCTTCCAGCGGTTGCGTGTACACCAGCGCAGCACCCGCAGATACCAGGAGGTGATGGGACCGTCGCCGTGCGGAGCGACCTTGTCCGATTTGAGCGTATAGGCGGCGATCACCGGCGTGATGAGTCGGGCAACCAGCAGCGAGAAGAACACGGCCGCCGCGACCGTGAGACCGAACTGCTTGAAATACTGCCCCGAGATGCCTCCCATGAAACTGACGGGAGCGAACACGGCGATGATCGTTGCGGAGGTGGCCACGACGGCGAGTCCGATCTGGTCCGCGGCGTCGAAGGCCGCCTGGTAGCCCCCCTTGCCCATGCGCATGTGGCGCACGATGTTCTCGATCTCGACGATGGCGTCATCGACCAGCACGCCGGCGACCAGCGACAGCGCCAGCAGGCTGATCGAGTTCAGCGAGAAATCCATCCAGTGCATGAACGCGAAGGCCGGGATCGCAGAGAGCGGGATGGCGAGCGCCGAGACCAGGGTGGCGCGCACGTCCCGCAGGAAGAACCACACGACCAGCACGGCGAGAATCGAACCTTCGATGAGCGCGCTCATCGCGGAGTGGTAGGTCTCTTTGGTGTAATCCACCGTGGTGAAGACCTGGGTCATCGTCACCTGCGGATTCTCCTTCAGAACCTTGTCGAGCTCCTTCTGTACTCCGGCGAGCACCGTGACGTCGGAAGACCCTTTTGCCTTGTAGACGCCGAACGTGGTGGCGGGACGCCCGTTGAGGCGAGCGATGGAGCGGATCTCCGCAAAGCTGTCCCGGACGTTGGCGATGTCGCTCAGACGCGCAAACCGGCCGCCCCGGAGGACGATCTGCGTGTCGCCGAGCTGGCCCGCCGTGCGCGCGCCGCCGATGACGCGAATCCCCTGCTCGCCGCCGCCCAGCTGCGCGCGGCCGCCCGGTGAGTCGAGGTTGAGCTGACGCAGCTGTTGATTGACTTCCACCGCAGTGATGCCCAGTGCCTGCATGCGCGCAGGATCGAGCTCAACGCGGATCTCACGATCCACGCCTCCGCTGCGCGAGACCTGGGCGACGCCGGGGACGCCCAACAAGCGCTTGGTGACCGTATTGTCTACGAACCAGGAAAGCTCCTGCTGCGACAGACCGGTCGTAGCGACCGCGTAGTACACGATGGCACCGCCGTCGACGTCCTGACGCCTGACTACCGGCTCGCGTATCCCGTCCGGTAAGTTGGGTCGGACCTTGGCCACCGCGTCACGGACGTCGGCGACCGCGCGATCGATCGGCGTGCCGATCTGGAACTCGATCCAGATCAGCGCCTCCCCTTCGATCGCGAGCGAAGTGATGTTGTGGATATTGCCGACACCGGCGATTGCGCCTTCCACCTTCTGCAGGATCTGAGTCTCGACCTCGCGCGGGGCCGCACCCGGTTGAGATACCGTGACCTGAACCAGCGGAAAGGCGATGTCCGGATCCAGTGTGACGGGCAATCGGATGAACGACACGGTGCCCATGAAGAAGAGCACCACGAACAACACTATCGGGGCGATCGGATGACGGATCGCCCACGCGGAGAGGTTTCTCATGAGCCCCCAGCCCCCTCTGCGGCCGGCGGCGGGGCCACCTTGACGGTCTCGCCCGCCCGCAGGAAAGCACCGGCAGTCGTGATTACGCGTTCGCCTTCTCCGAGACCATCGGCGATGATGATTCCGGCGTCCAGCGTTCCACCAACACGCACCGCGCGGCGTTCGACCCGGCTCTGCGCGTTGACGATGAAGACGTAACTGCCGTTGCTGTCAGACAGGACGGCGGTCTGCGGCACGACGGGGCGCTCGGCTTGACCTACCGTCACCGACCCGCGGGCGAAGGCGCCGGGCCGCAGCGCGGGGTCGGCTTTCAATGCGATGCGGATCTCGCCCAGCCGCATTTGTGGATCGATCACGGCCCCGAGCAGCCGGACGCGTCCCTCGAATGGGCGCGACAGCCCCGTGAGATGAACCGAAGCGGGCTGGCCTACCTTGAGGGCGGCAAGGTCCTGCTCGGCGACCTGCCCCCGCATCTCGACCTCGCCGCCGCTCGCGACGCGGAACAGCGCTTCAGCGCCCGGGCTTGCGATCTGGCCGACTTCCGCCCTGCGCGTGAGCACTGTGCCGTCGACAGGTGCGATCACCCGAGTGCGGCTCAGGCGCGCCTGGGCCTCGGCGAGCTGAGCGGCGACCACCTTGGTATTGGCTTCATCCGTCACCGCCGTCGCGCGCCGTTTTTCAACCTCTTCGGCGGATAGCGCGCCGGCCGGTTCCACGCCTTCTGCACGGCGATACTCCGCCGCCGACAGCGCCGCCTGCGCGCGCGCCTGCTCGAGGGAGGCGGCGAGGCGATTGACCTGAGGCACCAGCACGGAATCGTCCAGCTTGGCGAGCAGTCGGCCGCGTTTGACGTGATCACCGGCCTCCACGTACACAGCCACGATGCGTCCAGCATCGCCGTCGACGCCGATAGGCATGTCATAGCGGGCAGCAATCGCGCCCGTGAAGCTCACACTCGAGGTGACTGACGTGAGTCTTGACGAGAGGACGCTGACCAGAGGGATGGATTCCCGATTTGCGAGCGCGACCGGGACCCCGCGAATCGATGCTTGGCGCATCCAGAGCGCGGCCGCGACCGTCAGGGCAATCGCGACCGCCGCGGCTCCGAGCATCCACCGCAGTCGAGCGGGCGGCAAAGCGGGCGAACCCAGCGGAACCTCCGAGGGATTATCGGTCTTGTGTTCCGGATTCGCGCCCACGCGGAGATTCCTTCAGATTGGGCCGACCGCTTCGCGGTGTGCGCGAATTTAGAGCCGGCAGCTTCCCGGGGAGTTTATATGCCCGATCATGAATTCCCCCGCCGGACGCGCCGAACGGCCCCCTGCGGGCGACCGGGCGACCGGCGGCAGCACCGGACCCCGGGTTTATGGGAGGTTTACACCGCCGCTGGATAAACTCCGGCCCGATGGTATCCAAGCGCTTGATTTAGTGGTGCCGGGAAGAGGACTCGAACCTCCGACCCGCGCATTACGAATGCGCTGCTCTACCAGCTGAGCTATCCCGGCACGCGGCACCAAAAAGAGCTCTAACGCGGCGGACGAGCCCCTTCAGGGCCAATCACCCGGGCACGCACAGGTTCCTCGGGGCCCAACGCCGGGGCGGCGATTCTATAGATTGCGGTCGGCCTCGTCACCCTGCGGCATCTGTGGCGCCGCCTCGATACGGCCGCTACCCCTTCTTGCGCAGCCGAATCACCAGATCGATGCCGGCCACTTCGGTGCCGGGAGGGGGCGCCGGCAGGCGGCTGAACTCCACTTCGGGGATCGGCACGTCGATGAGCGCGCCGCTCGTGATGTCGTGAAAGTGATAGTGCGCATCGACGTTGGAGTCGAACCACGCCCGTGAGCCGTCGACCGAGAGTAGCCGGATGAGACCCCGCTCTGCGAAGAGGTTCAGCGTGTTGTAGACCGTAGCCTTGGAGACGCGCGCTCCGGCCGAGCGCAGGCTGGCGAGGATCTGCTCCGCCGAGAGGTGCTGAGGCTCAGCGAGCAGCAGCGCCGCAATGCGCAGCCGCTGGGCGGTCGGGCGGATGCCGCAAGCCGACAGCCGCTGCTCGCAATGCGTGGCGATCGCTTGAGCTGATCGGGCAGTATGGTCCATATCAACGATTATAGCGCCAACTTAGCGCCGCGTTCGCCACTTTTACGCGGGTGTGCCCCGCAGCGCGCCGAGCTTGTTCTCCAGGTGCCGAGCGAGCTCGGCGATTGTCGGGAAGTCGAACAGCTCGGTGAGGTCCACCTGGCCGGGATACTCCCGGTCGATCTGTTCGTGGATCTCGATGAGCTTCAGCGAGCTCGCGCCGACCTCGAACAGATTATCGTTGATATCCACCCGCTTGCCTTCGAGAGCGGCGTCGCAGATGGTCTTCAGCTTGTCCTCGATCTGCGTGCGCGAGGCGGACTGCGGCCCGCGCTGCGCGGCGCGCAGTGTGGCGAGCTCCTCGAGCTCCGCGTCGAACTCGCCATCGATATAGTTCTGCTCCAGCAGATGGCGCTGGATCTTGCCGCTCGTGGTCTTGGGGATACGCTTCACCGGCACAACCGCGGCGACCTCGAGCCCGGCCTGCTCGTTGATGAGACGCGCAACCTGCGTCGCGACCGGCAGGAACTCCTGCATCCCGCCCCGGTACAGCACAAACACCAGCAGCTGCTCGGTCTGGGAGCCGCGCGGCTGCACACCGGCGGCAACCACTTTGCCGAGCTCCAGTCCCGGTGCGCGCTGCGCTATGGCCTCCAGATCGTGAGGGTAGTAGTTCTGACCGTTGACGAAGATGATTTCCTTCGCGCGCCCCGATATGTACAACTCGCCGGCATGCATGAGGCCGAGATCGCCCGTTCGCAGCCAGCCGTCCGCGGTGAACGCCGCGGCGTTGGCTTCGGGATTCTCGTAGTAGCCGCGCGTGACGTTGTCGCCCGTCATGTGGACGTGACCGATGCGATCCTCGGGCAGCGGCTGGTCGTCATCGCCCGCGATGCGCACGTGGCAGTAGGGAATGGGTTGGCCCTCGGAAACGAGCTGCACCGCATCCTTGGCGGTCTTCTCGACCGACTCCACCGGGCTACCGACATTCATGCGATGCCGATTGAGCGTGATCGTGCGTATCGCAGCGCCCACCGGCGGGAAGGTCACCGCCAGGGAGGCTTCCGCGAGTCCATACACGGGATACATCGAATTGCGCGCCAGCTTCGCCGGCGCGAGACGCGTGAGGAACTCGTCGCACAGCTCCAGGGAAATCGGCTCGGCACCGTTGAAAATGAGGCGCACGGGCGACAGGTCCAAGCCCTCGATCGGCCGCTCCCCCAGTACCCGGAGGTAATGCTTGTAGCCGAAGTTCGGCGAGCACAGGATCGTGGCGCGCACCTTGGAGGCGAACGCGAGCCACAGCAGCGGGCGGCGGACGAAGAGCTCCGTCGGCATCAGATGCGCGTGGACGCGATTCGCGAACATGACGAGGTGGAAGCCGATGAGGCCCATGTCGTGCGTCAGCGGCATCCACGACAGGCTGACGTCGTCCGCTGAGAAGCGCGCCACCTCGGTTGCGCCGCGAGCGTTGGCAATGATGTTGCCGTGGGTGAGGACCACGCCTTTCGGCGCGCTTGTCGAACCGGAGGAGAACTGGATGAAGGCGACGTCATCCGGTTTCGCCTGCTGCGCTTTGCCGGCACGCGAAATGTCGTCCAGCTCATCGACGAGGAAGGCCCGCGCGCGCAGGCCGTCGAACAGTTGGGTCTCCCCCACCTGCGCGGCGAAGACGCCGATGCGCTCGAGCGAGCGGCGTTCCGTATAGATGTACGGCTTGCCCAGCTTGCGCGCGATCCGCAGCAGCTTGTGCCGGTGCTGGTCGCTGATGCCGAGCGCCACGGGTACAGGGATGATGCCGCCGAGGAGCGCGGCCCAGAACGCGTCGATGAACTGCTCGTTGCTGTCCAGGAACAGGATGAGCGGGTCGCCGCGGCGGGCGCCGATGCGCTGCAGGTGGTACAGGATGCCCAGCGCGCGCTGGTGCAGCTCGCCGAAGGACACGTCGCGGGCGTCGTTGTCCCCCTCGAGGTAGGTGATGTTGCGCGCAAGGGTGCGATTGCTCTCGATGAGCTCAGTCAGCGTCGTAGCTTTGAACATTTAGCGGCGTTCCAGCCTCATGTGCAGGGGATGACGGGTGCGCAGGTTGATCTGCGCCTCCAGCTCCAGCGGCTTGTCGGGCACGTAGGTCAGACGGTAGCGGCGCGCCACCTTGAACAGATGCATGAGCATTTCGTAGAGCGCGAAAGTCTCGCCGATGCAGTGGCGCGGGCCGGCGGCGAACGGCATGTAGGCGAAGCGCGGCCGCTGCGCTTCGTGCTCCGCCGCGAAACGCTCGGGCCAGAAGACATCCGGATCTTTCCAGAAGCGCGGATGGCGGTGCAACAGATACAGCGGCAGCAGAACGTTGGCGCCGGGCGGGATCGAGAAGCCGCCGAGCACGTCGGCCTCGATCGTGCGGCGCGACAGCAGCCATCCGGGCGGATACAGCCGCAGCGCCTCGTTGACGACCTGTTGGGTGTAGGCGAGCGTTTCCATCTGTGCGAGGCCGGGCGCGGTCATCTCGGGGGTGGCATCGATTTCCGCATGCAGCCGCGCCTCCACCGCGGGATGCTGGGAGAGCAGGTACCACGTCCAGTTCAGCCCGCTCGCCGTGGTCTCATGACCGGCGACGATGAGTGTCATGACCTCGTCGATGAGCTCGCGCTCGCTCATCGCCGCGCCGCTCTCCCTGTCGCGCGCGCTCATGAGCATGGAGACGTAGTCGAAGTGCTCCTGCTGCTCCGCGCGGCGCCGCGCGATGAGCTCGGCTACGAGCTTGGTCAACGAGCGGAACTTGTAGGCAAACTGCAGGTTGCGGGCCTGCTCCTTCGTCACCAGCTGAAACGGGTTGCCGCCGAGCTGGTGGGTCATGCGGTCGAGGTCGCGGCCGAAGATCGAGCGCAGCACGATCTCGAGCGTGAGCTCGCTCATCTCGTCGGTGAGGTTCACGAGCTCGCCGCGGGCGGAAAGCGCTTCCCAACGGGCTATGAAGCGCTCGTTCGCCGCCGCGATGACCTGGGCGAATTCCGTGATGAGGCGCCGATGAAACAGCGGTTGCATCATGTAGCGCTGGCGCTTCCACAGCTCCCCTTCGCTCGTCATGATGCCCTTGCCGAGCAGGATCCTGACGCGGTCGAGGCCCACACCCTTGGTGTAGTTGCGATGATTGGAGACCAGCACCCGCTTGACGTCATCGGGATGATGAACGACGTAGGTGTACGCTTTGCGCGCGGGCACGTACACGCGATAGGTGTCGCCGTGGCGGGCGAACAGCTCGATCATGCGCTCCAGGGAATCGTCCGTGGAGCCGACGTCGAACTGCAGCCCGGCCTCTGGCGGTTGCTCGTGCGCGGACTCGGTGGCTGCCATGCAAGCTGCTGAAAGTCAAACCGTAATCTTATATTACTCGGACCTGCGGGGTGAGTGGCCGCAGGCCTCGAGCCTGGGGTTGCACAGAGCGCTGCCGTATGGCAAGCGCCTGCAAGTCGCCGCGCGCGGCGAGCAGAACAGAGCCACTCTCGCCGGCGTCGCGCTTGCGTTTCGTCGGACACTTCGCGTGCTTGAGACAGAAGACTTCTCACTCTGCGAGCTTCGCGCCGCGCGTGTACTATGACCACTCACGAAATCGAGCATTGCGCGGTCGCCGAGTACGGACCGGTCACCAAGACGCTCGATTTCGCGGGGCCCGGTAGCGCATGCAAGACAACGGCGGCTTCCGCAACACCCTCTACCGCACGGTGACCCGCTCCGGGCGCCGCATGACTGCGGCGCGGCGCTGGCTGTATCGGCTGGCCGTGCCACTTGGGATTGCGATCATCAAGGCGTGGTGGCGCACGTGTCGTGTGGTACGCGTCGAGGGGCTTCAGCACCTGGACGAGGCGCTGGCAAAGGCCCCCTCGCTGGTGCCGTGCTACTGGCATCAGCATCAGCTCTATTGCGGCAAGTTTCTCGTCGAGCAACGCTCGCGCGGGCTGACAGTCGGTTGGCTCATCAGCCCGTCGGTGGACGGGGAGCTCGGAGCGATGATGGTCCGCCGCTTCGGCGCGGCAGTGATACGGGGCTCCTCCACGCATACCGGCGCCCGGGCACTGCGTGACTACTATCAGGCGCTCGTCAAGGACAATGTCTCGCCCGTCATCACCCCCGACGGTCCGCGCGGGCCGCGCTTCAAGTTCAAGCCGGGCGCGCTGCTGCTTGCGCAGATGTCAGGTCGTCCGATTCTGCCCATGGCCTACGCTGCCTCGCGCGCGTGGCTGATCAAGTGGGACAAGTTCGTGATCCCGGTGCCGTTCGCGCGCGTTGCACTCGCGATCGGGCCGCCTCGTTACGTTCCACGGGTCACGGTCCCGGCTGCGCTGGAGGCGCTGCAGGGGCAGATGGAGCAGGAACTGAAGCGCCTGTTCACACTCGCCAAGGGCGCGCTGAACACTCACTGATATCCTAGTCTGCGTGAGCGAGCTTACAGATCACACGGTTAGGTCGACGCCGAGCGGCGTCCCCGGCCGCCACGTGACGGCCCGGGCCGCCGAGGTGCCTCCGCTGGTCATGCGTTGCGGGGCGTTCGGGGACATCGTGCTGCTGACCGTTCTCCTGCAGCAGCTGTCGGTGCGCTTCGGCAAGCCCGTGGATGTCATTTCTTCCGGCGCCTGGACGAGGCCGCTGCTGGAGGGACAAGGCGCCGTGGGCAGGCTCTGCATCCTGCGCAGTCGGCGCACCCCTTATTGGCTGAGCATCGAGCAACATCGGCTGGTGGCCTGGCTGCGTGAGCGCGGCGCCGGTCCCACGTGGTTCTGTGATCTGGGCGTGGGTCGGGAGCTGCTGACTCATGCCGGCATCCCGGACGACTACGTCTGCGATTCGACCAACTTCCCGTGGGTGCGAGGCGAGAGTTTCGCCGATCGATACCTGCGACTCGGAAGCCTCACGCCGAGCGCCTTCGACGGCCTGCTGCCTGCCGCCAAGCCCGGCGTGGCGCGCGCAGCGCGTCTCGACGTCGCAGCGGCGGCGCGCCGGGAGTTGGACTATTGGCTCGCGCGCCGCAGGCTCGCCGGACGCCCGTACGTCGTGATTCATCCGGGGAGTCGGCATGTTGCCCGCCGCTGGCTGCGTCCGCGCTCGGGGGCGAGCAAATACTGGCCCGAGGCCCATTGGGCGCAGGTCGTCAGAGGCGTGCGCGAGCTGCGCCCGGACGCCGCCATCCTGTTCTCGGGCGCCGGTGCCGAATACGCGTTGAACGCGGAGATCATTCGTCTGGCCGGCGCGTCCGACCTGCATAACGTGGCCGACGATCTGCCCATCACCACGCTCCTGCCGCTCCTCGAGCGTGCCGAAAGCATGATCTGCGTGGACACCGGTCCCGCCCATGCCGCCGCGGCCCTCGGTTGTCCGACTGTCGCCCTGTTTGGCACCGCGGATGCCGAGCTGTACCGGCCCGGCGGCGCGACGACTCCGGCGCTTGCGCTGACCGGCACGGTGGACGGGCGCCAGAATATCCTCGGGATCCGCCCCGAGTCCGTCATCGCCGCCTGGATCGATCTCGCCGGCGGCATCCAGAAAGTCCGAGATTCTGTTAAGTCGTCTGTAACTCGTGGTTGAACAGTACGTTAGCTTGTGTTCCTCGAGGAGTGTGCGAGAATCCTGCGCAACTCGTTAAAAAATCGCAGCCGTAAATTGCGCAGCCCTGATAGACATCACGGGCAAGCCGCGCAAACTCGGCTAGGCTGCGTTCGATAAGGTCGGGAGGTCACGGGTCAATGTCGTCTCTGCCGCCGGACAAGCCAGCGGAGTTCACCGCCTCGGACATCCTCGCGGCAGACATGTGGAGCGGCCGCGCTCCGAAGCCCGTGCTCGGTATCGACGTCGCCTGCACCAAGATCGCGGTGGACTTCCAGAACATGCGCCGGGAGTCCGCCGACGAGTGCATCCGTCGCAATCTCGAGCTGCTGCGCGATGCCACGGGCAGCGATTGCGCGTTCCTTGCAGCCCTGCGCCCGGATGAGCTGATCATCGAGGATGTGCAGCTCGCCCGCAGCGCCTTCGCACAGTGCCGCCCCGAGGGTCTGCGAGAGCTGCGGCTCGACACCTTACCCTGGCTCAAGGGGCGGCTCGATCATCTGCGCCTCTCCGAGCTGCGTGATACCAGCGCGCCCCGCAAGGAGCAGGCGGCGGAGGCGCAGCGCTTCGCGGAGCTGCAGCTGGGGTCGGCGCTCCTTGTTACGCTGCGTGTCCAGGGCAAGCCCACGGGGTTTCTGGGCCTGGCACACACCCTGCCGCGTGGGGCCTGGGACGTGAACGTGCAACTGCTGA
>VBNY01000179.1:0-1147 GCA_005877705.1 Gammaproteobacteria bacterium | reverse complement strand
CTTTCCCAGGCCTCCGCCAATGACGGCCTGTGGGACTTCGACGTGGAAAGCAACGAGGTCTACTTCTCGCCGCGCTGGAAGGCCATGCTCGGCTACGCGGATGAGGATATGCGCGGCTCGCCGGACTGGCGCAGTCTGGTGCATCCGGACGATTCGTCGCGCGTGCAGGCGGCGATACGCGACCACGTCGCCAGTAAGACGCCGATCTTCGAAAGCACCCATCGGATGCGTCACCGCAATGGCGAATGGCGTTGGGTCATCAGCCGCGCCACGGCGCGCGTCGACAAGCACGGGCGGCTGCTGCGCCTGGTGGGCGTCGAGCTCGATATCACCGAGCGTAAGCTCTACGAGGAAGCGCTGTTCAGAGAGAAGGAGAGCGCGCAGATCACGCTGCAGTCGATCGGTGACGGGGTCATCACGACCGATGCCAACTCGACCATCGACTACATCAATCCGGTTGCCGAGGAGCTGACGGGCTGGCGTCTCGAGGACGCGATGGGCAGACCGGTCGAGGAGATCTTCCGCGCTTTTCACGAGGAGACCTGCGAGCCGCTCGAGAACCCCTTGAGCGTCGCCATCCGGCGCATCCGTCCGATCAAGTCCGTGCGGCCGATGCTGCTGATCCGCCGCGACGGCTCGGGGCACGTTGCCGGCGGCGTGCTCGTGTTCCACGACGTCAGCGAGTCGCGCGAGCTCAATCGCCGCCTCTCCTACCACGCGAGCCATGACTTGCTCACCGGCCTGGTGAACCGGCGTGAGTTCGAAAGTCGTCTGGAGCGCGCCTTGAAGAGCGCCAAAGCGCGCGAGGCTTCCTACGCGCTGTGTTATCTCGATATCGATCAATTCAAGATCGTCAACGATACCTGCGGCCACAGCGCCGGCGATGCGCTGCTCGGGCAGGTCGGGGCGCTGCTCAAATCCAAGGTGCGCTGGCGCGACACCTTATCGCGCCTGGGGGGCGATGAGTTCGGCATTCTGCTCGAGAGCTGCTCGCTGGATGAGGCGATGCGCACCGCAGAGGCGCTGCGCGAGAGCGTGCGCAACTTCCGCTTCACCTGGGAAGATCGCGTGTTCCGCCTCGGCGCCAGCATCGGAGTCGTGCCGATCACCGCCGACAACGAGGATGTGGCCTCGATACTGTCCGCGG
>VBNY01000465.1:715-3262 GCA_005877705.1 Gammaproteobacteria bacterium | reverse complement strand
GTTCATCTCCAATGAGGATTCAGCGCAGGTGTCCGTGCTCGATGTCGCCAACGGTGCCCTGGAAGCCAGCATCCCGGTCGGCCACGAGCCGGAGGGTGTGGGAATCTCACCGAACGGGCGTTGGGTCCTCGTCACGAACGAAACCGACAATTCCGTATCGATCCTCGATGCGAGCTCGCTCAAGGTGTTGAGAACGGTGGCTGTCGGCATGCGCCCGCGCGGCGTCGCGTTCACACCCGACAGCGCAACCGCCTATATCTCAGGGGAATCCGACGCATCCCTGTATCGCGTCGCGGTTCCGGAGGGTGAGCCGGCACGCGTACTGCAGCTGCGCAGGGAGGCTCGCCCCATGGGCGTGGTGCTCGATGCAACGCGTAACCGCAGTTATGTGAGCACTGGCCGCGGAGGCACGGTCGCCGTGGTGGCGCTCGACGGTCCAAAGCTCCTCGCGGAGATTGCGGTTGGGGCGCGCCCCTGGGGGCTCGCTCTCAGTCGTGACGGCCGGCGCCTGTTCACCGCCAACGGCCCCTCGAACGACGTGTCGATCGTGGATACGTCGAGCTTGACCGTGATCAAGAAAGTTCCGGTCGGTCGCGGACCCTGGGGAGTAACCCTCGGCCCGTGATGGCGTACGGCACAAGCGCTGTCGGCCTCACTCGTCGAGCCAAGCTCGATTTCCTGGGGTGGTTTAGCGGGGCGCGCCCGCCGGCGGCTTCAGGCCGCACGCACGATATGCCTCGGCCTCGAGGCTTCGATACAGCTTGGTGCGTTCCTTCGCTCGCTCCGGGTCGCGGAAGATTCCGCCGGCCTCCCCGGGGGCCGCGGCGTAGTGCACGAAGGTCGAGGCCTCGACGAACTCGTCGTAGGTGAAGTGCTCGGCCAGCCGGTCGATCACGCATGAGCACTTGTACAGGTAGGCCAGGTTGCCGCCGTTGCGGATCATGCACTCCTGCACATACTCGACGCGCGCGTACGTGGGGTAGTCGTTCGGGGCAGGATCGCTGCGGGCGGGTGTGGCGGACCAACACAGCGCGGTTCCGGCCAAGGTTGCCGCGGCCTGGAAGCAGCATTGCACACATCGCAGGACCATAACGTTCCATCCGTGACACACAAGCGGGACGAACAGGAACGATCCTACGCTGCGGCAGTGTATTCCTCCAATGTTCGCTGTTGCAGGCGGGTGACGGCGGGTGTATTGATAGCGCCCGAAAATCAGCGTGCCAGACATGCGGCCGCCATCATGTCCTGCCACGGAGGGTTGCGTTCCCCGACCACGTTGAGTCTTCATTGCCGGAGCGCAGAAGCGATCGTATTTCCGAGAATCTAAGAAGTCTGGAGGAGATATGAGCTACGAGTACCGTTCAGTGCCAATAAGGGCAGTCGTGCTGGCCGCGGCAGCGGCAATCACGACCGCTGCCCTGGCAGATGCCGACCTGGAGCAGCGTATCGCGGATCCCGCGAACTGGGCAGCGCAGGCCGGCGATTACTCCAATCACCGTCACAGCGAGCTGAAGCAGATCAATGCGAGCAACGTGGGCAAGCTGCAAGTTGCGTGGACGATGTCCACGGGCGTGCTGCGTGGCCATGAGGGATCACCGCTCGTCATTGGCGACACGATGTACATGCATACGCCATTCCCGAACAACGTGTATGCGATCAATCTGAAGGATCAAACCTTCCGGTGGAAGTACGAGCCGAAGCAGGATGCCGATGTCGTCCCGGTGATGTGCTGCGATACTGTGAACCGCGGCCTCGCCTACGGCGACGGCAAGATTTTCCTGCAGCAGGCCGACACGACGCTGGTCGCGCTCGATGCGAAGACCGGCAAAGTGGACTGGACCGCCAAGAACGGCAATCCGAAGATCGGCGAAACCAACACCAACGCGCCGCACGTCTTCAAGGATAAAATCCTCACCGGCATCTCCGGCGGCGAGTTTGGCACGGGCTGGAGCACGGGTCCGGACAGCGAGATCCTTGTCGACCCGCAAAAGACCGTGACCTGGACCAACGGGAAGATGGCGCCGGTCGGCAAGGACTCCTCAGTGAAGACCTGGCAGGGCGAGCAGTGGAAGCTGGGCGGCGGCACCACCTGGGGCTGGTACTCCTACGATCCGAAGTTGAATCTCGTCTATTACGGCAGCGGCAATCCGGGCACCTGGAATCCGGCGCAGCGTCCGGGAGACAACCGCTGGTCGATGACCATCTGGGCGCGCGACCTGGATACGGGTAAGGCGAAATGGGTCTACCAGATGACGCCGCACGATGAGTGGGACTTCGACGGCGTCAACGAGATGGTGCTGCTGGATATCGACAAGGCCGGCAAGAAGGTTCCGGCGCTGGCGCACTTCGATCGCAACGGTTTCGGCTACACGCTGAACCGCGAGACCGGCGAGCTGCTGGTGGCCGAGAAGTACGACCCGCAGGTGAACTGGGCGACGAAGGTCGACATGAAGACCGGGCGTCCGATGGTCGACAAGAGATATTCGCCCGGAACCACCGGTCCGGATGTCGATGTGAAGGGGATCTGCCCCGCCGCGCTCGGCTCGA
>VBNY01000465.1:0-698 GCA_005877705.1 Gammaproteobacteria bacterium | reverse complement strand
GGTGCCGACCAACCACGTCTGCATGACCTACGAGCCGTTCCAGGTGGAGTACACCGCGGGGCAGCCGTACGTCGGCGCGACCCTGACGATGTTCCCCTCGCCTAACAGTCATGGTGGCATGGGCAACTTCATCGCCTGGGATCCGGCGCAGGGCAAGATTGCGTGGTCGAAGCCGGAGCGCTTCTCGGTATGGTCCGGCGCGCTCACGACGGACGGCGACGTCGCGTTCTACGGAACTCTTGAAGGCTACATGAAGGCCGTGAGCATCAAGGACGGCCGCGAGCTGTGGAAATTCAAGATGCCGTCCGGGATCATCGGCAACGTGTTCACGTACGAGTACAGCGGCAGGCAGTATGTCGGCGTGTATTCAGGCATCGGCGGATGGGCGGGCATCGGCATGGCGGCCGGGCTCACCGAGCCGACGGCGGGCCTGGGCGCGGTCGGCGGCTACAAGGACCTGGCGAAGTTCACGACTCTTGGAGGAAGCCTGTTCGTGTTCTCATTGCCCGAGACCTGATGAGCTTGACTCGAGCGGCGCCGTGCCGCGCATGAGTGGATAGCGGCGCCATCGAGTCGGAGTGTCGAAGCGCGCCACGCCGCGCAAGCGGCGTGGCGCGATCTTGTTGCGAGAGGGGGAAACATGCGGGCGAGACATGCGGCGGCCGCGCTGCTATCCGCTGTGGTGATGGCTGCTGCAG
>VBNY01000467.1:766-2748 GCA_005877705.1 Gammaproteobacteria bacterium | reverse complement strand
GCACCGGAAATTTGTACATCACGTTCGTCGATAGCGGCTTCGTGGGCACCGGAAGCACGAATTTTCTGACTTCGGTTGGCGGCACCAATCCTACTAGCCTGAGCTCAGTGACGCTCCAGAGCTGGACCAGCCAGGGCAGTCTCTCGACGCTGGGCGCGTTCGGTCACGGGGCGTTCTCGGGATCGGATCTGAAGTCCCAAACGTTGAGCGGCTTGTATAGCTTGACGCTTTACGCAACGGTCAATCACAGCAACTCCCGCAAGACAACGACCTTTGATGCCGAGGTGCAAGCAGTTCCCGAGCCCTCAACGCTCGCTCTGCTCGGTGCCACGCTGCTCGGTAGCGCACTGTTCGTGGGCCGACGGCGCGCGGCAAAGACCCTCTAATTGCAAAACCAATCACGAGCACCCCGAGAACGGCCCCGTCAGGAGCCGTTCTCGTCCTCGTCAGCAGCCATGAAAAAGACAACGTCACTTTTGGCACTAGGGTCGGCGCACGCACTGTCCGGCACAGCACACGCCGACCTCATCACGCATACCGACTCGTTCGGCGTCGTTTGGAGCCTGGAGAGCGACGGCCTGAACCACGGCAGCGTGTCAGCGCCGGTATATGACCTGTTCGTGTACGCGAACCCCACTGGATTCCATGCCAGCTCGAGGGGTACCAACTACACGAGCTCGAACGCGTACATCAATCATGTCACGGTACTCGCGAACGCGAGGCCGACCAGCGCCGTGACCCTCGGCCCTGGGGACATGTCGAACACGAAGCTCTGGACAAACACGCTGGGTGGGCAGAATTCGAACGGCTGCAACAGCACCAGCAATACCGATTTCGACTGCGCCTACGCGACCGCCGGCGGCAACAATCCTGCCAAGGGGCCCGGCGTGTTGATGAGCTCCACGGAGAGCCATCTGGTTACGTCGGCGGCTCCCGGATCGACCCTGGAGTGGGAATATGAGCTGGGCTTCGCGCCCGGTACGAAGAATCCGCTGGGCTTCGAGAATAACGAATCGCACCTGAAGGTCGACTATTACGGGTACGCCACCAAGAAGGGTGTCAGCACGTACGGTTTCATCGGCCAGATTTCCGACGACGTCACGATCAACAAGTGCAAGCCGGGCGCGCGCTGCAGGAAGGTACCCGAGCCTACGACCTTTGCCCTCTTCAGCGTCGCACTACTCGGCTGCGCGATCTTCATGAGGCGCCGCCGCTAACAGCCGGATCGTTTTGAACGGCAATCGATCGACGGGTCAACTGCGCAGATAGACGAATCCGCCCTCTTTTATATACAGCTCGCAACCACCCGAGGTCCTTGGGCAGTGGCGCGCCTGCGGCGGGAGTCGCAGCCATGTATGAGCATCGTAGGACCCGCGTTCATCTTCGAACGCCCCGCCGAGCACCCACAACTCCGCTCCCTGCGAATACTTAAGCTCACCCGGTCGCGATCCTGACGGCCAGCGTTCCAGACGCATCGAATCCGCGTAGCCGACCTGCGCGTAAAGGAGCTTGATCGCACGACCCTCGCGGGTCTGCCAGGACAGGTTCTGGGTGTCAATAACGACGTGACGACGATCCTTGCCGGGAAACTGCCTGAGTTTCACGAACAGGTGGCACCCGCCGCGTGAATACGGCGCATGCCGAAACCCCTCGGGGTTCAGCAGGTAAGTACCGGCCGGCCAATCGCCGTGCTCATCCGAGAACACCCCCTCGAGCACCAGGATCTCCTCCCCGTCCGGGTGATCGTGCAAAGGAAACTCAGAGTGCGGCTGGTAGCGCACCAGCGACGTCACCTGCCCGGCTTCAGGCGGACCCACCAGATGCAGACGCTTACGCCACACCGTTCCACTGGGGCTGGGCGTCCACGGCAGCGTCTTCGTGTCGACGACTACGCGGGCAGAAAGGTCGCCGTTGACCGATTCGTGCATGCACTACAAGGATTTCAGGAATTCGATAACCGCCTCCTGATCCGCGCGGCTCAG
>VBNY01000467.1:0-716 GCA_005877705.1 Gammaproteobacteria bacterium | reverse complement strand
GCAGGCGCACACCCCAGAGCGGAGCCGTGCGTATTCTGTTGGCGCTCGAGCGGTAGCTTTCGAGGGACATATTTCGCCATTGAGTCTGGTACATGCGCCTGCCGTAATGCTCCTCCATCGCCACGATGATGCCATCGCCCGTGCCGACGTCGTGCAGCAGGAAGTCCCCGTAGGGGTGAAACGTCTTGTTCCCGAGCGCTTGGGGAATGGCGTACTTCCCGCCATTGACAAGCGTCCCCGGCGCCGCCGTGGTCAGTGTCGGGACATGGCAGATGTCGCACCCGACTTTGGCGAACAGAGCTTCGCCCTTCTTGGCCGCGGCAGTGGCAGCCTGATGTGCGTCGCGCGCGGGCGCTTTGCTGGCGCGCATGAAGCGTGCGAAACGATCGATGTCCGCGAGTCCGTCCGCACCAGGTTTATTATTCGGTTCGGTGACGGTGTTGCACAGATTCGTCACTTCATCCGGAAACAGGGCACTCGTGATCCCCATTTCATTGAGGTAGGCGTCGCCGGAGAAGGACAGTAGACTCGCCTGCTGGTCCTTCCAACCGAAGCGGCCGACCCGAGTTTCGCCTGGGGACTCGAGGATGGGTACGCGCAGAATCAGGCCGCAGATCTTGCCGCGATCCTTCCTGCACTGTTGCTTGGAAATATCGATCAACGCCGCATCGTCTACCGCCTCCACGAGCCCGTCGCCGAGAATGCTCAACGAGGTG
>VBNY01000462.1 GCA_005877705.1 Gammaproteobacteria bacterium | reverse complement strand
CGGTAGCTCGGTTCCGCCCCCCCCTGCGTGTCGCTGTAGTGTGTGGTTTTCACGCCGGCATCCTGTCCGGTAAGTGACCTGCCAAGACGCTAAGGTTCAATGAGTTCTCGTCAAAAATGCCAGCTGAGACTGCCGGCAACGCGGTTGTCCGCGCTCGGGTACGCGGACAGCAGCTCGGCCCGTCTCTGGGTGAAGAAGTAGCCCACGTCCAGCCGCCACCCCTGCCGCTCGAAGGCGAATCCCACGTTGCCGTACCCATAGCCGGCGCCGACTGCGCGCCCCGGGGCGGAGTTGCGCAAGAAGTAGTAGTAGTAGCCGGCGCCCCCCGTCAGGAAGAGCCCCTCCGAGAGGAGCCATTGACCCGCGGTGTCCGCAATGTAAGCCGGCGTACGGCCGAAACGATGGTAACTCCGGTAGTGCACGAAGTTCGGTGTCGCCGCGAGGGAGAACGTCCAGCGGTCCAAGTAAGACACGGACGCGGACGCCTCCTGAAAGTCATCCGAGATCGCTCCCGCGTCCCCCACATACGAGTAGCTGATGGCCGTCAGCGTGGTGCTCCAGGCGCTCGCAAGGTTGAAACGGTGTCCCAGATAGAGCTGTACCTCGTAGTCGCCTTCCGGGTCGAGCTTGTGGTCGCGCGTGGATCCCCAGGCGCCGACGAAAGTGCCCGCAGCGCTGCTGGCGTGCAGGTCGACCTGCACAGCAGCATGGCCGGCGCTCTCCGAAAGCCCTCGATAGATGTAATCGCTCGTCACCGAGACCTCGCCCCCCACGGAGGCGGCAATCGCGCCCTGCATGGGAATGGCGGCCAGCGCGCCCCACGTACAGAGGAATCCGACGTAGGACGGCCTGGCATGGCGTGACTGGACCACTGCGCTCCTCGAGGCGGCTCCGATGGTTCTACTGCTGCCAGACCGCCGCGCGCCAGTCGTGTGACAGAAGGAGTCGCGTAACGCGGTCCGGCTGCGACGCCCGGATCTTGAGGACTTAGGAGCGCTACTGTAGCGCCTCGAGGCAGTCGGCCGAAATCGCGGCCTGCAAGGTGCATCGGATATGGCTACCCCAAGAGTATTCCTCACGCGTCGCTGGCCCGCCGCAGTCGAGCGCCATCTCGCCGCGCGCTTCGACCTCACCCGCAACGAGCCGGACACACCCCTGGACAATGAGGCCCTCGCGGCGGCGCTGCGCTCCTTCGATGCGGTCTGCCCGACAGTTACCGACCGCCTCACCGCCGAGCTCCTCGAGGCCGGCTCGGGCAACGTGAAGATCATCGCCAACTACGGAGTAGAGGTGAGCCACATCGACCTTGCGGCCTGCGAGCGCCTCGGCATCGTCGTCACCAACACACCGGAGGTGCTCACCGAGTCCACCGCGGACATTGCGATTACGCTGATGCTCATGACGGCCCGGCGCGCCGGCGAGGGTGAGCGGCGGGTGCGCGCGCATGCCTGGCAGGGATGGGGTCCTACGTGGCTGCTCGGGACGGAGCTGACCGGAAAGACACTGGGCCTGATCGGTTTCGGGCGCATCGGTCGAGCGACCGCGCGCAAGGCCCATCATGGCTTCGGCATGCGCGTCGTCTATCACGCGCGTCACCCGGCCAGCCCGCAAGAGGCGGCGCCGACCGGAGCCTCGCGCTGTGAGTCGCTCGAGGAGCTGCTGGGCCGCGCGGATTTCGTGTCGTTGCACTGCCCGGGTGGGCCCGCAACGCGGCACTTGATCGACGCACGGCGCCTCGCCCAGATGAAGCCATCGGCATTTCTCATCAACACCGCACGCGGTGAGGTTGTGGATGAGGCGGCGCTGGCCGCAGCACTGGGTAATCGCGTGATCGCGGGTGCGGGGCTCGATGTCTACGAGCACGAGCCGCTGCTTTCCGAAGCGCTGCTGACTTTGGAAAATGTCGTCCTGTTGCCGCACCTTGGCAGTGCCACGCAGGAAACGCGCAGCGCGATGGGCATGCGGGTCGCCGACAATCTCGAGCGGTTTTTCTCCGGGCTGGAGCCTGGCGACAGAGTTGCCTGAGCGGGCGCCTGCATGCGCACGAGGGTGTATGCTCGGTGCACCTGGCGCACCTGGCGCACCTCAAGGAGAGCCAGGCGCGTGGGCGGTACGATCGTGAAGCGGTGAGAACGTCATGGCGGTACCTTTTGAAGTAGTCAGTCAGCACCGTTGCTTTGGTGGCGCCGTCGGCTTTTACCGGCACGAGGCGGCCAGTACGGCCTGCGCGATGCGCTTCTCGGTCTTTACTCCGCCGCAGGCGCAGTCCGGCCGCGTCCCAGTGTTGTATTACCTCGCCGGCCTCACCTGCACGGAGGAGACTTTCATGATCAAGGCCGGCGCGCAGCGGGTTGCAGCCGAGCTCGGCATCATGCTCGTGGCGCCGGATACGAGCCCGCGCGGCGTCAAGCTGCCCGGTGACAGTGACTCGTGGGACTTCGGCGTGGCCGCGGGCTTCTACGTGGACGCGACGGTGGAGCCGTGGTCGCGGCACTACCGCATGTACACCTATGTAACGCAGGAGCTGCGAACCCTGATCGAGTCGGATTTCCCCGCGGACCCGGCGCGCACGGGGATTTTCGGACACTCGATGGGCGGGCATGGCGCCCTCACACTGGCGCTGCGCAATCCCGACCGTTATCGCTCAGTTTCCGCGTTTGCGCCCATCGCCGCGCCTAGCCAGGTCCCCTGGGGACAGAAGGCGTTCACGGGTTATCTCGGAGCGGATCGCGGGCAGTGGAGCGCGTACGATGCCAGCGAGCTGGTCGCCGGGGTCAAGGATGCGGCGCGCAGGCCGCCCATCCTGATCGATCAGGGGCTGTCGGATCAGTTTCTCCAGACGCAGTTGCAGCCGCACCTGTTTGAAGAGGCGTGTCGCCGAGCCGGCTATCCGCTCACCCTGCGGCGTCAGGAGGGGTACGACCACGGCT
>VBNY01000178.1 GCA_005877705.1 Gammaproteobacteria bacterium | reverse complement strand
CGCCCCGGCGGGCAACCGAATGGAGTGTCGGGAGAGAGGAACCGTGTCGCGGCCCTGGCGAGAGTTGTCGTCAGGAGAATAACGATCGCCATGCGCGGCCGGTTCCACAGCGGCCCGCTCGCCGAGCCATGCCACCGCCAGACGCAACATCTCCGCGGGAACAACCGTCGCATGGGGGCTGAGCATCATTTGCGCATACCCCGGCACGGCGCGCCGTTCCACCGTGGCGCCCGTCGCCTGCAGGTGCGCGGCCCAGCGCTCGTTCCCCGGGAGGTCGTGCCGGTCCAGAATCAGCACCTGGGCGGCGGGCGCTCGTTCGAGCTTCGAGAGATCGACTGCTGAGAGCGCAGCGCGGGTCGCTGCGGTGAGGGCGAACCCCGTCACCTCCATCGGGTCATCCCCGGAACTCTCAGCCGGCGTGGCGAGCCCCGTGGCCATCTGCAAGGCGCGCAACTCTCTTATATAGGCCTTCGCGTTGACAACCGGCGCGAGGGCGACCAGGCCTTGCACATCCGAGCGCTCGCTCGCCGCGAGCGCGGCCAGCGTGGCGCCGAGGCGCACGCCCAGAAAACAAAGACGCTGGCAGCCTGCCTCGCGCCGCAGGGTCTCGGCGGCCCGATGCACGCTCGCGATCCAGGCGGACAGGCGGTCCGGGTCGAGATCGTCGCCGGCGGAATCGCCCGTGCCGTCGTAATCGAAACGCAGCGCCGGGATCCCAGCGTCAGCTGCAGCTTCGGCGAAATGCCGCAGCGTGCGATGGGCGCAGATCGCTTCATACCCGAATGGGCTGCATAGGGCGAGGCCCAGAGGCGCCCGGGCAGGGTGCTGGGGCCGATGTATCCAGCCGAACAGCGGCCGATCGTCGGGCCCGAAGTAAACGGGCTCGGCGCGCGGCACCGTCATGTCGGGCCTTCGATCTTCGCCGCCGTGAGCGCGTTGAGCGCGTGCACCCTGCCGCGTAAGCCACGCTCAGGCTCGAGCGGAACCCGCCGCAGCCGCACCGTCGCGTCAGTGCCGGGCGCGAGGTGAAAGTAGGCGTCGTCGGCGACGAAACCCTCGGCCTCGATCCACACCGACTGAGCGAAGCGGCGGGTGGAAATCTTCACATCGAAGTCGGAATCGGCGCGCGTGCTGGCCACCGCCGTGAGGCCGACGTCCGGCTCTCTCGCGGCGCTCAGCCCGAGCACGAAATGAAAAGCCCGGCTCAAGACCCCGCCATCCGGGCCGTGCAACGTCGCCACGACCAGATCCTGCGCCGGCGGGCCGAACCGATAGGCGTAGGAAAGGTCGCGGAAGTCGTCGAACAGCTCGGCAGCGGGGAGCTCCACGGTCTCGCGGGCGGGGATCGTGAGCGGGCGGCGGGCGACGCCGACCGCAACCTCGCCCGCGTGATACAAGGCCACCTCGAGGCTGGCGCCGAGGGAGTCGGCACGCTCGTTGACAATGTGCACGAACAGGCCGTTACCTCCCTCGTCGCTCATGGCAACCGATACGGGTTGCAGCACGCGGCGCAGGTAGTAGAACGCGGCCTTCGGAGCGCCCAGCGCGTCAACGACCCCCCAGCCGGCGCCGCACCACAAGTCGCGCCAGAACCATATCAGGCCGCCGCGGCAGCTCGAGCGCTCACGGCGCCATTCAGCGAACACTGCGGCCATGACCTCGCCGGAGACGACCCGGCTGAGTGTCAGATAGCGCTCGTGCTCGGCATAACGCAAGTTGACGGGATCGAGGCCGAACAGTCGCGCCAGGTAGTGGTCGCGCACGTCGTCAAAGTCCCAACCCGCGCCGAGATCGCGCGGCGCACGCGTTTTCCACAGCGGCTGATGGCTGCGGACCGACAGCCCGCCCGGAAGCTTCGCGAGCGTGCGCTGTTCCGGAACGTTGGCGAACGCGAGACACTCGGTCGCGAAGCGGATCTCGGCGCGGCGGGCATCTTCGAGGGGGCGCAGATACGCGCCGACTCCGTAGTAGGACGTTGTGCCCTGATTGCCCTGGTGCGGAAAAGAGCCGCCGTGCGCGCTCGAGGGCCAATAGGGGACCTCGGGACAGCACTGCTGCGCGAGTTCTGCAAGCAGCGAGTGAGACAGCTCGCTCGCCCAGCTGTCGCGCAGCGCTCCCCACATCGCCGCTTGCTGTTCGCCCTCGCTGTTGCCGCACAGTACGGCAAGACACGGGCGGCCGGTCAGCCGCGCGAGCTGCTGGCGCGCCTCCTGCTCGACGGACGCCACGAAGGCGCGGTCCTCCTGCGGGTAGTTCATGTTGGCGAACATGAAGTCCTGCCACAGCAGGATGCCGTTGGAATCGCACAGGTCGAGGAACTCGTCGCTCTCGTAGACCATCATGCCGCCGATGCGCAGCATGTTCATCCCGGCCGAGCGCACCTGCCCGAGCGCCGCGCGCAGCCCGTCCCCGGAGGCGGTCATGCCGACTGGATCGAGCGGCGTCCAGCAGGCTCCCCGGCAGAAGATCGGCACGCCGTTGACATGCAGCGCGAAGTCGCCCTCGCGGGTCTGCAGCGCCAGGGTTCGAAAGCCGACGTGGCCCAGCTCCGCGACCAGCGCCTCGCTCGAGCCCTGCAGATGCAGTGTCAGTCGAGCATCGTACAGCGCCGGCTCGCCATGCGTGTGCGGCCACCACAACACGACTTTGGGGATTTCGAGCCGGCCGGCATAGGTGTGAGCCCCGTCGGGGTCGGCAGCACGCCCGGGGTGCAGCTGAGTCTCCTGGGTGTGCGCATCGCGAGCCACACTCAGGTCGACTCGCGCGATCTGGGCGCCGCCGAGGCCGACGACCCGGCACTCGACCTCGAGCCACCCCGCATCGCCGCGCACGCCCGTGCGCATGCGCAGCTCAGCCAGCGACACCTGCGCCCGTGTTTCGAGCCAGACCGGCCGCCACGGTCCGACGGCCGCGGCGGGCGGGGACCAACCGGGCGTGCGGCCGAGCAGCGTGGTGCGGAACCAGCGCAGCTGTTGGTTCTCCACCATGGGCGTGCGCCACTTGGGCCGAGGTCGCTTCGCCTGCAGCAGCCGATCGAGCCCGTGGAAGCGAATCACCAGCTCGTTCGCCTCCCGCAGACGCTCATCGACGGGCCGCTCGTGGGCGACGAACATGTTGCTGCTGCTGAGCAGCGGCTCGCCGTTCAACCACACGTCCGCGACCGTCGCCAGTCCGTCGAATCCCAGCACCAGGCGCTCGTGCGGGCGCTGTTGCGGCCGGACGAAGTCGACTCGATACCACCAGTCCTCGGCATCGAAGCGGCGCGGCGGCCCGTCCAGGCTCCACAATTGCGCCGCGCGCAGGCACTCGGCCGCGGTAGACGGCGCCCGGGCGGCGATCCACGCTACGGGCGCTCGCCGCAACGTATCCGGGTGGTCATAGGCGCCGGGTGGGGTAGAGCACAGCTCCCAACCGGCCGCCAGCGGCTGACGCTGATGACCGGTGAGGCTCTTGAGGCGGCTCGGCATCGAGGGCTTCAGCCGCTCTGCAGCTCGCCGACCGCCGCGCTGATGGAGGCGATGCTGTCGAACACGCTGCGCTTGAGCATGTGATCGGGAAATTCGATGTCAAATTCGCCCTCGAGGGCGAGCATCACGTTGACGCTTGCGTGGGAGGTCATCCCTGCCTCGTACAGGTCGGCCTCCGCGGCCAGCGTGTCGGCGTCCTTGCTGAGGCGGCCGTGCTCCTTGAGGATGCGACGGATCTTGTGTGTCGTCGGGTCGGTCATTAGGGTGCCATGGGAGATTCGCCAGCTAGGCAATAAACGCGTGATCCGTCCAGACGGTTGCAGTCCCCACCAGCAACTTGCCGCGCCACGCGCTGACCGTGGCGATTTTATTCCGGGTGCGTGGGGGAAAGCAGCGTCGGCAGCCCCGGGTCAGTCTCCCGGATGATGCTGCGCAGCGCGCTCTTCAGCAGTTGGGTCTCCCCGAACCCGAGATTGCGCTCCGCGTGTGACTCGGTGGCCTTGGCGACGGCGACGAGCTGGATGACGATGCGCCGGCCGGCCTCCGTGAGCGTCACGCAGGCATGTGGGTCGTAACTTCCCTGCAGCAGCGCAAAGCCGCCGGCCGTGAGGCTCGCGACCAGCTCGTACGTGACTCGGTTCCCCGAGTACCAGAGCAGCCGGTCGAGCTCCGCCACCGTGCGATTGTCGCGGATGCCGAGGATGCTCAGCACGAACCATTGCGCCTCGCTGAGGCCATGGCGCTCGAGGTCCCTGCGCAGCTCGAGAAACAGCTGGAAGTGGGCGCGTCCGAGCAGATAGATGAGGAAGTCCTGGCTGAAGCTGCTGTCAGGCTCGGCATTGTCCGCCGCGGGCGGGGCCGGTTCCGCGGGCCTTTCCACCGTGACGGCATAGCGTCCGCTATGGAACACCAGCGGCGGCCGGTTGAAGTGGTCGAACGCCTGCACCTCGCCGACGAAGATGACGTGGTCGCCGCCCTCATAATTGAAGGCCGTGCGGCACTGGAATCGCGCCGAGCAGCCGCCCAGCAGCGGGATCTCCCCCTTGCCACGCTCAAGCACGAGCCCGGCAAACTTGTCGGCGCCCCGCGTGGCGAAGGTCAGTGACAGTTCTTCCTGGGAGGAGGCGAGCACGTGGACGGCGAAATAGCCGCTCTCGAGGAACGCCGGCAGGCTCTGTGAGCTCTTGGCGAGGCTCCAGAGCACCATCGGCGGCTCCAGAGACACCGAATTGAAGCTGTTGGCCGTGAGGCCGATGTCCTCGCCCGCGCGGCTGCGGGTCGTGACAATGGTCACGCCCGTGGCAAAGGCGCCCAACGCATTGCGGAACTGGCGCGTCTGGATAGGAGCGTCAGTCGTCATGGCCCGCCCCCGATAAAAGCCCCTTGCCGTTCAAAGGTCGTGGATCGACGGATCACGGCTCGGGCGGCGCGTGCCGCAAGTTCGCGAATCATATGGGGACAACAGTGTCGGCACCGGACTAAAGTCTAGAGCAATTGTGAAAGTCTTCACAGCGCCGACCGCGACATTCTTTACACTGTATTGTAAAGTCCAGCGCCGTCCCGCATACCGACTCGAGGGGCGCCTGCTCGGGAGGTCTATGCGCATCCGGCTGTTTGGCCAGTATGTCCATGCGTCGATTGCAGCGCTGGCGGCGGTTGAGGCGGCCGCATTCTTCGGGACGCTGTTTCTGGCCTACCGGATCCGCTTCGAGACTTGGTACCCCACTGCCGTCGAAAGCGCGAGGGATGTGCTTTGGCCCTGCGCGACGGTTTTCAGTGCCGCGGTCCTGCTGAGCCTGCTGGCTTTCGGTCTTTACAGCTCGCGCCAGAGGGCGCGCACGGCGGGCGTGTTCGTGCGGCTCGTCGCAGCGATCGCCGCGGCGACGGTCGTCACTGCGGCCGCGTTCTACGTCGTTCCCTCGCTGTGGATCGGCCGCGGAGTCCTCGGGCTCGCCTCATTGCTGGCGCTCACCATCGCCTTGGTGTCGCGCGTGATGTTTGCGAGGATCGTGAACGAGAGCCTCTTCAAGCGTCGCGTGCTCGTGTACGGGGTCGGGCAGCGCACCACCGCCATCTCGAGGCTGCGGCGCCGCTCGGACCGGCGCGGCTTCGAAATCGTGGGCTTCGTGCAGCCCGATGACGAGACCGTCGCCGTCCCCACCGAGCGGGTGCTCGGGCCGGGCGCCGACCTGCTCGAGCTGTGCGAGCGATACGAGGTGCATGAAATCGTCATGGCGATGGAGGATCGGCGCCGCGGCTTCCCGCTCGTGGAGTTGCTCGAGTGCCGCATCGCCGGCATCGAGGTCACCGAGCTGCTCACCTTTCTGGAGCGCGAGACGGGACGGGTGCGTATCGATGTATTGAATCCGAGTTGGATGATTTTCGGCGAAGGTTTCCGCCGCGACCCGCTGCGGTTGTTTTCCGCCCGGTTGCTCGACTTGATCGCAAGTTTGTTGACGGTTGCGGTGTCCGTCCCGGTCATGACGCTCACGGCGCTCGCGATCAAGCTCGAAGACGGTTGGCGCGCGCCCATATTCTATCGGCAGGCGCGCGTGGGCCTCGGAGGCCGCAGCTTCGAGGTGCTCAAATTCCGCAGCATGTGCCCGGACGCCGAGCGCGACGGCCAGGCGCAGTGGGCGCAGAAGTCGGATCCGCGCGTCACGCGCGTCGGCGCCGTGATCCGGAAACTGCGCATCGACGAGCTGCCGCAGATCCTCAACGTGCTGCGCGGGCACATGAGCTTCGTCGGCCCGCGCCCGGAGCGCCCGCAGTTCGTGACGGAGCTCGCGGAGAAGATCCCGTACTACGTGCTGCGGCACTGCGTGAAGCCCGGCATCACCGGCTGGGCGCAGCTGTGCTATCCCTACGGCTCGTCCGAGGAGGATGCGTTCGAGAAGCTCCAGTACGATTTGTACTACATCAAGAATAACAGCCTGCTGTTCGATCTGGCGATTCTGGTGCAGACCGCGGAGGTTGTATTCATGGGCAAGGGGGCGCGCTGATGGCCACCGAAATGCAGCGGCGCAAGCTGCTGATACTGGGAAACGACCGCGCCGTGCGGCGTGAGCTCGAGACGATCTTCTCCGACCTCGATGTCACCGTGAGCGAGACCTCGGAGCAAGCGCTCGTGCTGGTGCGCCGGATCGAGCCCGACGTGGTGCTGTTCGATCTGGGCGCGGCGCGCGAGCCGGCCGTCGCCGCGCAGAGCCTGGAGTTGCTCCGTCAGATTCTCAGTCTCTCGCCCGACACCAAGATCATCGCGATGACGGAGCACGACGCGCGCGAGCTGGCGGTCGCGGCGGTCGGTCTCGGAGCCGCCGACTTCTACCACAAGCCGCTCGATGCGGGGGTGCTGTCCATCGTCGTGCGCCGAGCGTTCCGCATCCGCGAGCTCGAGGAAGAGAATTGGCGCCTGCGCGAGCGCACCGGCTCGATGGCCCTCGAAGGCATCATCGGCGCGAGCGACGCCATGCGCAGTCTGTGCCGCGCCATCGAGAAGGTCGCCCCCACCAATGCCACGGTGCTGCTGCTC
>VBNY01000177.1:4712-12635 GCA_005877705.1 Gammaproteobacteria bacterium | reverse complement strand
CCGCGACATGCTGGCCCGCGAGCTGCTGATCAAGTTCCAGATGTCGCCCCGTCACCCGCTCGTCGAGCTCAACAACGCTTACCGCAAGTTCTGACAGCCGTCAGCGTCCCGCCTCACCGTCACGGCGGTAGCTCGAGGCGTGCGGCCAATCGGGTCGGAAGGCGAGGATCTCGAGGCCGGGCGGAATCTGGTGATTGAACATCCTGTTGTGCCACAGCGTCGCCTGATAAAACGCGTGCGCCTCGCCGAGCCGCGCCACCGCACAGGGAATTCGGTAGCCTTGCGTGTATTGCTCGAACTCGAGCACGCAGTGTGCGTCGCTCAACAGTCGCGCGGCGAGCTTCGAACCCGCCCCGAAGAGTGCCGTGATGAGGTCCGAGAAGCGGGCTGGCTCCTGGAAATAGCTCCCTTGCAGCGTTTCGAGCATGCTGTCGTAACGCTCGTTCGGATCCTGCGTCCGCGAGTATTGATAGCGGAGCAGCTGGGTGCTGTTCTCGGGCTCGGACTCGGCGATCAGTGTCACGATGCCGGGCGAGAGCTCGGCGCCGTCGCGCGTCGTCACGCGCGGCCGCATACCGCAGGAGGGCCGGCCGCCATCCGCACGCGCCGCCAACTGCCGCAGTCGGCACTGCCAGCCGACGAACTCGCGGCACAGCGCCTCGGCGCGGGCTCGGTTAAGGACGACATTGTCGGGCGCGCTCACCATCACGAGACGCTCAACTTCAGGACAGCAATTCTACATTCCCGCCGATCGCCACGGTGTTGATCGTCAGCGTGCGCTCCGTCGCGAAGCGCAGCAGATAGTGCGGGCCGCCCGCCTTGGGTCCGGTGCCGGACAGTCCCTGCCCGCCGAAGGGCTGCACGCCCACCACCGCGCCGATCATGTTCCGATTGACGTAGGTGTTGCCCACGGGCACGGATCTGAACACGTGCTCGGCGATGCTCTCGAGGCGGCTGTGCACGCCGAGCGTCAATCCAAAGCCCGTGCGCCGGATCGCATCCAGCACCTGCGGCAGCTGTGCGGCGCGATAGCACGCAACGTGCAGGATCGGGCCGAATTCCTCCGTCTTGAGCTGATCGAGCTCGCGCAGCTGGAACAGGTGCGGCGGGAAGAAATGCCCCGTCTCATGCCGCTGATCGAGCTCGCAGGCGTACAGCAGCTCGGCTTCCTCGCGCATGCGGCCGGCGTGCTTGCGCAGGCGCCACACGGCGGCTTCCGAGATGACCGGGCCTACGTCGGTGGCGGGATCTGCCGGGTCGCCGACACGCAGGCACTGCATCGCGCCGCTGAGCATCTCGATGATGCGGTCCGCGACCTCCTCCTGCAGATACAGAACGCGCAGCGCCGAGCAACGCTGTCCGGCGCTGGTGAAAGCCGAGGCGATGACGTCATCGACGACCTGCTCCGCGAGAGCGGTCGCATCGACAATCATCGCATTCACGCCGCCAGTCTCCGCGATGAGGGGAACAATCGGGCCTTCCCGATTCGCAAGCGCGCGGTTGATCGTGGCGGCGGTCGCGGTGGAACCGGTGAAAGCAACACCCGCCATGGCCTGATGGGCTAAGGCGACCTGTCCGAACGGCGGTCCCTCGGCAGGCGTGAGTTGCAGGATGTCGCCGGGCACGCCCGCCTCGTGTAGCAGGCGTGTCATGGCATGCGCGATAAGAGGGGTTGCGGGGGCCGGCTTCGCGACCACCGCATTGCCGGCCATCAATGCCGCTGTGATCTGGCCGGTGAAGATAGCCAGCGGGAAGTTCCAGGGACTGATGCAAACAAACACACCGCGACCGTGCAGCGATAGCAAGTTGCGTTCGCCCGTCGGCCCGCGAAGCTCCTGCGGGCTGGAGAAGAGCTCACGACCTTGCGCGGCGTAGTAACGACAGAAATCGACCGCCTCGCGCACCTCGGCGACCGCATCGGGCAAGGTCTTGCCCGCCTCACGCACCAGCAGGCTCAGGAACAGCCCGCGCTGTTGCTCCAACAGATCAGCGGCGCGCTCCAGACATGCGGCGCGTGCAGCAGCGGGCGTGGCGTCCCATCCCGGTTGCGCCCGCGCCCCGACATCCATGGCATGGCTGATTTCGGCTTCCGTAGCATCCCGCGACATCCCGACGGCTTGCAGGAAGTTTGCCGGAGAGACGACGGAGACATTCGTGTCGCGCACGCTCCTGCCGCTCAATATGGGTCCGCCGGAGTAGATGTTCGCGGCGTGGGCGTGCATCTCGGCCTGCAGTTTGCTCAGATCGGCCGGATTACCCCAGTCCGCTCCCTCGGAGTTGGTGCGCTGCGGGGCATAGAGCGCGCGCGGCTCGCGGATGCGCGCCTGCGCAGCCGACGCCTCGGCCGAATTACTCAAGACGGAGATGGGATTGCGCACGACCTGCTCCACGGCAACTTGCGGATTCAAGAATTGATGGACGAATGAGGTATTGGCGCCGTTCTCGAGCAGACGCCGCACGAGATACGGCAGCAGATCTTCGTGTGTACCGACGGGCGCATAGACGCGCACCGCCGCTAGATCGGGTGTATCGGCGCGCACGGCTGCGTACAGCACCTCGCCCATGCCGTGCAGTCTCTGGAACTCGTATTCGACACCTGCCGGAGCCAGCTCCAGGACCGCCGCAACCGTGTGCGCGTTATGCGTAGCAAACTGCGGATAGATGACGTCGCCGGCGGCAAACAGGCGCTGCGCGCAGACGAGGTAACTCGCATCCGTAGCGGCCTTCGAGGTGTACACCGGGAAGCTGGCAAGGCCGCGCTCCTGCGCCCGCTTGATCTCGCTGTCCCAGTAGGCTCCCTTTACCAGGCGCACGCTCATGCGCCGGCCCGCCTCGCGCGCCAGCTCGGCGATCCACTCGAGCACCAGGGGTGCGCGGCGTGCGTAGGCCTGCACGGCGAGGCCGAGGCCGCCCCAGGGGCGAGTCTGTCCATCGCGCGCCAGCGCCTCTACGACATCGAGAGACAGATCGAGCCGATCGGCCTCCTCCGCGTCAATCGTAAGCCCGACGCCAGCCCGGGCGGCGCGGCGCGCCAGTTCCAGCATACGCGGCACGAGTTGGTCTCGCACGCGCGCACTCTGCAGCAGCGCGTAGCGCGGCTCGATCGCCGACAGCTTCACGGAAATGCCGGAACGACGCTGCACCGATTCTCCAGGTTGGGCGCGCAGCGCCTCTATCGCCTGCGAGTACGATTCGAAGTAACGCTGTGCATCCGCCTCGGTGCGTGCCCCTTCACCCAGTACGTCGAACGAGCACAGGGCGAGGCCGGCGTCCGTCTTGCCGCGGGCGAGCGCGGCTTCGATGGTCTCGCCGACGATGAACGCCTCTCCTAACATCTGCATGGAGCGGCGCAGCGCTGCGCGTACGACGGGGGCAACCAGCGGCTTGGTGATCGCGGCCACCGAGAACCCTCCGGACAGCTCCCCGGAGACCTCCGGCAACAACCGGCTCGCCGCGGCGAGCAGCGCGAATCCCGCCCGCAGCAGCAGATCGTCGCTCCCTGGAATGCCGGCTTTGCGTACGGCGGCCAGTCGCTCGGCAATGAGGTGATCGGCGCGCTTCGGGTCCGGCGTGCGCAACAGCGCCTCTGCGAGGCTCATGAGGGCCTTGCCCTGCACGCTGTCGAGGGGAAACTGCTCGAGCAGGGAATCAACCGACGGACGTGATCGCTTATCGGCGCGCGCCGCCTCCACCCAGCGGATGGCCCTCGACTTCGCAGCTTCCAGCTGGGGTTGGACCCTAACCAGCGCCTCCAGCATCTGCTGCGTGGCCTGTGCCTCGGGACGCAGGGTCGCCGCAGCCAGCTCGCGGCGCAGCCCGGCCAGTCTTTCCGCCTCGCGCCGGTCGTTGATCCTCTTTGCAGCGCCGGTTGCGGCCATGTCTTTCGCCTTGACCCTCGAGCCTGATATAGTAAATTATGCTTATAATAGCGCTTACAGCAGAGAATAATTTCATCTTTTAGCGGTTTTAAAAGATAATTTCGCTGCCATGAGCCGCAGATCCACATCGCCCGCCAGCGGGCCTGCCGCCGACCGCCGGGATCTCGACCGGATCGATCGCAAGCTTCTCGCCAGGCTGCAGCAGGACGGCCGCGCCGCGGTCTCCCAGCTCGCCCGCGAAGTGAACCTCACTGTCACGCCGACACTCGAGCGCGTGCGCCGTCTGGAATCGGCCAGTTACATCGAGGGCTACTTCGCGCGCCTCAACCCGGCGATGCTCGGGCTCGGCCTGCTGGCCTACGTGGAAGTGTCACTCGATCGCACGACCCCGGATGCCTTCGAGCGCTTCAAGCAGGTGATGCTCGCGCACGATGAGGTCATGGAGTGCCATATGGTGGCCGGCGGATTCGACTATCTGCTCAAAGTGCGGGTGAGGGATATGGAAAGCTACCGGCGCTTTCTAGGCGACCGCATCGCCTCCGTCCGCGGCGTGCAGCAGACGCACACCTACTTCGTCATGGAGGAAGTCAAGTCGACGCACAAGATCGTGGTGCCGGAGTAACGGCTCGCCGTTATCTCGCCTTCAGCACCCGCGCCACGGCGTGCGCAAAATATTCGAGATTGTCCTCACGCAGGCCGGCGATGTTCATGCGGCTGTCATCGGTCATGTAGATGTGGTGGCGGGTCCGCAGCTCAAGCACCTGCTGCGCGTCCAGCCCCAAGAAGGAGAACATTCCGCGTTGTGTCGCGATGAAGCCGAAGTCGCGCTGCGGACAGGCCTTGGCGAGATGCTGCATGACCTGCTGGCGCAGGCCCTGTAGCCGCCCGCGCATCCCGGCCACCTCATCGGCCCACAGCTTGCGCAGTCCGTTGTCCGCCAGCACATTGTGCACAATCGCCGCGCCGTGATCCGGCGGCATCGAGTAGATGCTGCGCGCGGTTCGTACGAGCTGGCTCAGGACCGCATCCGCGGCCGCGGGCGTTTCGCTGATGACATGCAAGGCGCCCGTCCGCTCGCGGTACAGGCCGAAGTTCTTCGAGCATGAGGCGGCGACGGCCACTTCCGGCAGCTGCGCGCAGAACAGGCGGATGCCGAATGCATCCTGCGCGACTCCCGAGCCCAGGCCCTGGTAAGCGATATCGATGAACGGCAGCAGCTGCCGCTGCTTGAAGAGTGCCAGCAGCTCGCGCCATTGACCCTCGGTGAGATCGGCGCCCGTCGGGTTGTGGCAGGAGGCATGCAACAGCACCACCGCCCGCGCCGACAGCCTCTCGAGGGCGGCCAGCATCGCCTCGAACTGCACGCCGCCCGTGCTTGGATCGAAGTAGGGATAGCGCTCGAGCTTGAGTCCGGACCCCGACAGCAGCGGCACATGATTGACCCAGGTGGGGGTGCTTACATGCACGACGGACTCCGGCGAGGCCGTGCGAATCAGCTCGGCGCCGAGGCGCAGCGCGCCGCAGCCGCCGGGCGCCTGGATCGTGCGCACCCGTCCCGCCGCAAGCGCTGGATGATCCTCGCCCAGCGCCAGGCGCTCCATTGCCTGGTTGAAGTCGGCATTTCCAGCGGACCCCACGTACGTCTTGGTCGTCTGCCGCTCGAGCAGAGCCTGTTCGGCCTGCCGCACGGCCTCAAGTACGGGCGTGCGCCCCTGATCGTCGCGATAGACCCCTACGCCAAGGTCCACTTTATGCGGGTCGCTGTCCGCACGGAACGCGGCCATCAGGCCGAGAATCGCATCATCGGGCAGGCGGGCAAGACGCTCGAACATCGCTTGATCTCCACGCTGCGCGCGGTCCGCGCCGGGAAATCGAGTGTACTTCGGTCAACTAGCGGCTGGGAGGCCCCGTGCGAGGATGCGGCTCGGAGAGTGCGGCGAGCAGCAGCTCGACGAGCTCGCTGTCCCACATACGCTGCTCCGGCCCATCGACCGCCACGTCCGGCGCTTGCAGGCTCGCCAGGATCAACTCGCACGCGCTGTCCAGATTGCGCAGGGCCAGCGAACCGTCGCGCCGCCCCTTGGAGAGTTGGCGGCGCGCTCCGTTTCGGTTCCTCGACGCGCTTCGTGACCAATCACGGTGCGCCGCCAGGAGGCGCGGGACAGCCTTGCTGCCGTCAAATCAACTACTTACACGCGCCCGAGGTTTGGCATCGCATTTGCTTTACGACACACCATGCTAAGGACTTACTTCGTCAAGGGTCATCGCATCGACGCGTACCGCAACGCGCGCGGTTATTCGTCATGGGCCTGCGACTGCGCCGAGTATTGGCGCCTGCGAGCTCGCGGCGTGGAGGGAAGTTGCGAGCACTTGCGGGCGGTAACCGCCGCCAGCGACCAGGGGCGGGTAACGCAGGATGTCATGTTGACTTGAGACTCAGGTTGCTGGCAACGCGGTGCGTGCTCGCTGTGACCCCCTCGCGGCGGGTACGCACCGCGGATTTTAGCGAAATCTCTAAGGCGCAGTGCCGACCAGTCTCTGCAACCTTGCCAGCGCATCGCGCGGATGCAAGTAAACGGGCAGCGCCGCCTCCATCTGCAAGGGTGCCCGCATGGGGGTGCTCGGGCTCGCGGCAATCGACTGACGGGTCAGCGCGTGCGCGGGCGGAGAGCCCTCCAAGGCCATGCGCCCCTCCAATGCGGCAAGCTCGCCGGGCGGATGGACTTCCTCCGGCGTCACCAGCAGCCCGCCCCCGCGCGCCCAGCGGCCGGCGCGCGTGCTGCTTGTCAGCATTGTCAGCGGGACGGACAGGACGAGGCCCACGAGGACGGGCATGAGCCAGCAGATGTAATGGGGCGCTACTAGCAGAATGACCGTACCCCACAGGAGTCCGAGCAGCACGTGCCACTTGTGGCGCGCCAGCGCCTCGCGAAAGCCGACGCCTCGATCGCCGCGCTCCTGCGCGTGCCAGGCAACAGGGCTCCCGGCGAGCGTGCGCATGACAAATGACGTATGAAATAACATCATCGCAGGAGCAAGCAGCATGCTGAACAACTGCTCGACCAGGACACTCGCCAACAGTCGGCCGCCTCCGCCAAAGCCCCGCCGCAACACGGGATCCGTCATCGCCAGCGCCGCCCCAAGCGCTCTGGGCAGCAACAGCACCGCGAGAGTCACGCTGAGCAGCGCGACGATCTCAGGGTCACGGTACTCAGGCCAGGTCGGAAACAGAGCACGGGAGCCCGGCGCGAAATACTGGTGCCCATGCATCGCATCCAGGCACACGACCGTCGAGCTCAACAGCAGAACCGCAAGCACCCCGGTGAGCAGATGGATGCGGCTCAGCCAGTGAAGGCCGCGCACCGGCAACAGCCGCAGATGTTGCAGATTGCCCTGTGCCCAGCGGCGGTCGCGCGCGGCGTAGTCAACGACGTTGGAAGGCACCTCCTCCCAGCTTCCGCCCGGATCGGCGAGCAGCCAGACCTGGAATCCCGCGCGCCGCATGAACGCCGCTTCCACGAAGTCGTGGCTCAGGATTTCACCGCCGAGGGGCGCCGAGCCCGGCAGCGTCGGCAAGCCGCAGTGGGCGGCGAACGGGCGCAGCCGCAGGATCGCGTTGTGCCCCCAGTAATTGCCGTCGCCGAGTTGCCAGAACGCGAGCCCGCTGCCGAGCATCGGACTGTTGAGCCGGGCCGCGAACTGCACCAGCCGAGCGAACAGCGTCTGGCGTCCGGACGGCAACGGCAGCGCCTGAATGATCCCGACTTCGGGATGTGCATCCATCATGCGGGCAAGCTGCACCAGCGCGTGGCCGGACATGACGCTGTCAGCATCGAGCACAATCGCATAGTCGTAGGCGCCGCCCCACGAGCGCACGAAATCCGCAATGTTGCCCGCCTTGCGGCCGAGGTTCTGCTGGCGGCGGCGGTAGAAGATCCTGCCGTGGGCGTGATGGCGGGCGACGAGAGCCTGCCACGCGAGCTCCTCGGCCAGGGCGATCTCGGGCTTGCGCGTATCCGACAGAATAAACAGATCGAATGCCGCC
>VBNY01000177.1:0-4694 GCA_005877705.1 Gammaproteobacteria bacterium | reverse complement strand
TAGATGGGCATCACGATGGCGGTCCGGCTGCGTAGCGGCCGGCCCACCACTTGCTGCGGATGCAGCACCGCAGGATCCCGGCCGATGAGCCGCACAAAAAACCCGGCGAGAGCCGTCCAGAACGCGCCGGCAATCCAGGTAAACAGCACGAAGAACAATATGAGACCGGTGCGCTCCAGCTGCGTGAAGCCGTTGGCCCTCGCAATGTCATACATCAGGGCGCTCGCAAATGCTGCGGTGAGCAGCGTGAGCCCGAAGAACAATGCGCGCCGCCAGCGGGCTACGCGTCGCAGCCGCTCAGGCTCCATGGCTACGCTCCTGCCGCGCTCCACTGGTAAGTCCACGTCTCAGTCAAGGCTTCGCCATACAAGGTGAGGTAACAACGTAGATCGACCGGTTTATCGCCGTTAGGTTTCAGGCGCATGGCGACGCGCCACACCGCGTTGTCCTGCAGCCGCTCGACCGTGACAGCGTCAACGTCACCGCCGTTCGCGCTCACCGCCGCCTGCACGGGCTGCGCACCGCTCAGCGTATCGAGGTCGCCTCCCGCAAAGTCGATGAGGACGCGGCGCATTCCCGGCATCACGTTGGGCCCGTTGAACACGCGGCCGAAACGCGTAGCAATCGCCCTGCCACCCGGGGGCCACTCGGCCGATTGCGAGTAGGCGTGCAGCAGATATGAGAATGGCACCGGCTTGTTGGGCTGCAACGGAGCCTCCGGAACCCAGTACGCGACGATGTTGTCGTGAATCTCCTCTTCGGAGGGAATTTCGACGAGCTCGACGCCGCCCTTGCCCCAGTCGCCGAGCGGCTCGACCCAGTAGCTTGGCCGTCGCTCGAAGTGTGACTCGTTGTCCTGGTAGTGGGAGAAGTCGCGGTCGCGCTGGATCATGCCGAGTCCGCGCGGGCGCTGATCCATGAAGCGGTTCACCCGCAGCTCGCGCGGATTGACCAGTGGGCGCCATAGCCACTCGCCGCTACCTGTCTGCATCATCAACCCGTCGCTGTCGTGCACTTCCGGCCGGAAGTCGTCGAAGCGGCGGTTGCCCGCGTTCTCCCCGTAGAGGAACATCGTGGTCAGCGGCGCCAGGCCGAGCTTCTGAACCGCACGGCGCGGATACAGCTCGGCCGTCACCTGCACCTGCGTCGCGGCGCCGGGCCGCACCTCGAACTGGTACGCGCCGGTCACGCTCGGACTGTCGAGCACGGCGAAGATGGTGAGGGTGCGCTGCCGCGACTCCGGGCGCACGAGCCAGAAATCCGTGAAGTATGGAAATTCCTCGCCGGCGGGGCTTGCGGTGTCGATGGCAAGAGCGCGCGCCGAGAGACCATAGGTCTGATTGCGGCCCAGCACTCTGAAGTAGGACGCGCCGAGAAATACCATCAACTCGTCCTTGTAGGCCGGCGTGTTGAGCGGAAAGTGGATGCGAAAGCCCGCGAAACCGAGATCCGCGGGCAACCTCGCCTTCGGCACGAGCGGCCCGAACTCGAACATCGTGGCGCTGTACGGAATCGACCTGACGCCGGCCGCACTCACTTCGAACAGGCTCACGCGGCGGTCGAAAGTGAATCCGCGGTGGAAGAACTGCACCTCGAACAGCGCGCGGCCGGACCACAACGCGCTCGCTCTGCGAAAGCGGATGTCGCGATACTGATCGTAGCTGAGCTTGGCGAGGGCTTCGGGCAGCTGCGGCGAACGGTTGCGGTATGGCCGGGTTGCGCGCTCCTGCGCAAAGCGCTGCACGGTCGCAAACGTGAACGCTGCCCGCTGCGGCCGCGCCGGATTGTTCGGAGGGCCGCCCGCGGCGGCCGACAGAAAGAACACCGCGAACACGGCGACCATCTGCAGTCGTTGCTGCACAAACACTCCTGACCTCCGTGCCTCAAGTGGCCGGTCGCCGCGCTTGCGTACCTGAAATAGCTCCGCACCGATTGTGTCAGTGCAGCGTCTGTCCGGGGTCCGAAAAGCGTGTCGGACAACAGCGCTGTCCGCACCCGGCAGGCGCGTATTCCCCCGTTTCTTAACGAAAAAATCACTTGGCATGCTTGATGCTTGCGCAAGCGGGCGCCCAAGCTTGTCGGTTATCAGAGGGGTTACGAATGCAAAGACCAACGTTGCGGGAAATCCACATCACGGCGACTGCTCGAGTGACTCACACGCGCCCTTGCCCGCAAGAGCGCATGGCGCGGCAATGCACCGCGTTCGCCGGAAAGGGAAGCCCGGAATCAAAAAACCTTGTTCTAGCCGGCTTTGTTTGTGCGGCACTCATCATCGGTGCCGTGCGCGCCCGGGCCGACGATAAGCCGCCCGCGTCAGACGCAGCGAGCCTTGCGCCCGCTACGCCGTCACTCATGCCGGCCCTGAGTGGCCCCCTGGTGGCCAACCCGAAGCCTGTGTCCTATGAGGCCGGCCCCCTCGGGAAGGTGTATGTAACGGGGGTAGTGAGCGGTTTCGGGCAGTGGCAGAGCAACGTCGTCCCGGGCGACTACGGCGGTCAAAGAGACTTGAGCAACGCCCAGGTATTCCTCAACAAACCCGATGGGCCGGTGCAGTTTTTCGTAGAGCTGGGCGCCTATTCGCTGCCCGACTTGGGCGTCCCGTATCTGCGCTCGAACACGGCGACCAGCGCGTTCTACGGACCATTCTCTCAGGGCTACATCAAGCTCGCGCCGAACGACAGTTTCTCGATCGAGGCCGGCAAACTCCCGACCCTGATCGGCGCCGAATACACTTTCTCGTTCGAGAACATGAATATCCAACGCGGGCTCCTCTGGAACCAGGAGAATGCAGTCAATCGCGGTGTGCAGGTGAACTACACCAAGGGTCCTCTCGCGCTCTCAGCTTCATGGAACGATGGCCTTTACTCCAATCACTGGAGCTGGGCATGGCTCTCGGCGACGTGGACACTCGATAAGGCGAACACTTTGGCCGTGATCGGCAGCGGCAACACGACTCGTACCAATATCTCGACGACAGCGACGCCGCTTTTCCTGAACAACGAACAGCTCTACAACGTGATCTACACCCACACCGCCGGGCAGTGGACGTTGCAACCGTATCTGCAATATACGCACGTTCCACAAACTCCTGAAATCGGGGCTATGCATGACGCTTCGACATATGGCGCGGCGCTGCTCATGAATTACGCCTTCCCCAGCGACGCCCATATCGCTGGCTGGAAGATGGCCGGCGTAAGCCTGCCGGTGCGTTTCGAGTACATCGCTTCGACCGGCAACGTCGCGAATGGCGCTCCCAACCTGATGTACGGGCCGGGCAGCAAGGCTTGGTCGATAACTGTGACGCCGACCTACCAGTACAACGTGTTTTTTGCGCGCGCGGAACTCGCATACGTCGGGACATCGGACAGCCAGCCCGGGCTCGTCTTCGGTCCAAACGGCACGGATAAGAGCCAGGCGCGCGCGCTGCTGGAATTCGGCTTGATGTTCTGAGCTTCCGACCTAGCTGCGTGGTCTTGCAGGCACCTCATTCGAGCAGCGGAATATGGTAGCCGGCGAGGATCTGCGCGATCTCGGCGCGGTGAGCGCCGATCCAGGCATCGAGCGTGTCCTTCCACTCCCGCTCGCCGAAGCGCACGCCCATCGAGATCTGGTAGTCGAACCTGATCTTCGGATCCGGCTTGAACGGCAGGGCGATCCAGGTATCCGGCCCCGAATGCCGGTTGACGACAAATCCGGCGATCGGTCCCCATACGATCGCCACGTCGATAGTTCCGGCGAGCAGGTCGCGCTCGACGATCGTGTCGGGCGTCTCCTTCGGGTCGCCGCTTTGCGGCGGGTAAAGCACCGCGTGATCGATCAGGCCGTTCTGCAGCACCCAATCCGAAGCCGGCGTGCGCGCAAACAGACCGACCCGCAACGCGTGCAGTTTCGACGCGGGGAGCTTCAACAAGTCCTCGGCGTTCTTCAGCCCCTCGAGGCCGCCGCGCGCGGGCGCCACCAGCGCGTAGGTCGAATGCATGTAGGGTTGCGTCGTTGCCGTGAGGTCGTAGCCCGTCGGAACGCCGATGATCAAATCGCACTTGAACTGCTGGGTGGTCTCGTCCCGCGCCCGCAATGTGTTGCGCACAAAGCCCATGCGCTGCGGAAAGTAGGTGTATTCGATCTTCCGCCCCAGATCGCGCGCCAGCGCCTGCGCGATCTTGTTCTCATAGCCCTCTCCGCGGCTGTTCGACTGCGGCAGGTCGTTGGGATCCGCGCATACGCGCAGCACAGTGTCCGCCGGTTGTGCTCCGGCCTGCTGTGCCGCAGCACCCCCCCCGGCCAACGCTGCGCAGATGCCGATTACCGCGACGCCCGCTTGACGGCGGCCCATACGCATCCCACCTACTGCTGAGCCGCCCTCTGATCCCCGTCGATGGGGTACAGGTGGCCGGGCTTGATGTTGCCGTCGGAGCGGCCTTTCAGATAGGCGTACAGGTTTTCCCAGTTATCCTGCACCATCTGGCTCGCGCTGAAGGGCGGCATGCCCTTCTCGAGCCGGCCGTTGATGATCGTTGTGTGGAACTGCTCCTTGGTGAGGACTTTCAGCGAGTTCACGAGCGCGGGGCCGACGAGACCTTCCTGCTCGGCACCGTGACAGCGCTCGCAGGCCATTGCCCGCCAGGTCTTCCAGCCCAGCAGCGTCTTCGGATCCACCTTGTTGCCGTCCTTCACCGTGTAAAACGGGGTCGATA
>VBNY01000461.1:951-2949 GCA_005877705.1 Gammaproteobacteria bacterium | reverse complement strand
GGCGTTGAGCACCATTCGGATAGGCGCGAATGCGGTAGCTGCGCGTGACGCTCCTCATGCTCGCATACTAACTCGTTGCGGGCCGCAGCGCAGAACTCAAACATGTGCCGCCGAGCGCCCTGCGCGTGACGCCTCGAATCGAGCTGCGCGCAATGGCTCAAGCCGGCGGCGGGGTAGTTTCCGTCCCTGGAAACTCCGATGGTCGCTGGCGAAAGACATCAAGCGGGGCGCGCTGCAGAGGCGCACGGAATGACACCGCACGGGGCCTTCGGCGGCAGCGGACCGGTGCGCGAAGCGCACCGCTTCGATGAGAAGCGCTTGGCGCAGTGGCTGACCGCAGCGGTGCCGGATTTCACCGGCCCTTTGACCGTGGAGCAGTTCCGGGGCGGACAGTCGAATCCGACCTACAGGCTGATCACTCCCCGCAGATCTTTTGTCCTGCGCCGCAAGCCCCCGGGCGTCCTGCTCAAGGGTGCGCACGCGGTCGAGCGCGAGGCGCGCGTTCTGCAAAGTCTCGGAACGGTCGGCTATCCCGTTCCGCGCGTGCACGGACTGTGCACCGATGAGGAGGTCATAGGAACGTGGTTCTACGTGATGGACTACGTGGAAGGACGCATCTTCTGGAACGCGACCTTGCCGGAGGTCGAGCGTGAGGTGCGGCCTCAGTACTTCGATGCGATGAATGAGGCGCTTGCGCGGCTGCATGCAGTGGATTACCGGCAGATCGGGCTGGCCGACTACGGGCGGCCGGGCAACTACTTCGCGCGTCAGATCGAGCGATGGTCACGCCAATACCGGGAGGACACTGAAGCCGGGCGCAATCCCGACATGGACCGGCTGATCGAGTGGCTGCCGCAGCATGTGCCACCCGGAGATGAGACGAGTCTCGTGCACGGCGATTACCGGATTGACAACCTGATTTTCCATCCGACTGAGGCCCGCGTGATGGCCGTGCTCGACTGGGAGCTCTCCACGCTGGGTCATCCGCTGGCCGATTTCGGGAATCATCTGATGATGTACCGGCTGCCGCCGCGGTTGATCGCGGGGTTGCTCGGCGGCGATCTCCCGGCGCTCAATATTCCGGGTGAAGCAGAGTACGTGGCAGCGTACTGTCGCCGGATCGGGCGCGATGGCATTGCCGATCTCGACCTCGACTTCTACGTCGCGTTCGGCCTGTTCCGCATGACCGCGATTCTGCACGGCATCAAGGGACGGCTGGCTCGCGGGACCGCCGCTTCGACGCAGGCGAAGGAATACGCGGACGCGGTGGACTGGATGGCGGAGCTGGCCTGGAGCCAGGTTCGACGCCCGCCGCGACACAGCGTGGAGTGCTGCGGCGAAAGCAGCTTGTCGGTTGGTTCTCCAGAACGCTCAACGTGATGCTCAGCGCTGATCTGACCGGTAAAACTGCGTTCGTCACCGGTGCCTCGAGCGGGTTGGGGCAACATTTCGCACGCGTTCCGCAGCGCCGGTTTGGCGAGCCTTCGGACCTGGACGGCGCTTTGCTGCTGCTGGCCTCGGACGCTTCCCGCTACATGACGGGTTCCGTCATCGTCGTGGACGGCGGGCATTTAGTGAGTACGTTGTAACGCGGTGGAGGTGAGGTCTTCGGCGACACGGAGGTATCACCGCCACACAAAGCTGCCCACTATCCTGGTACCTTCCAGGCCTATGCCACACGACAGCACAGTCCCGCCGGGGCTCGGAAGCTACAGAAAGTCACTGACGGGACAGCTCGACCTGTTCGCCCATTCGCGAACAGTGATCTTGATCAACGACCTCATCGACTCCTTGCTCGAGCGCAACGTCGCGCGCGTCTGCGAGCGCCTCCAACTCCTGCGCTCCGCGACGCCCTTGAGCACTGGCCAATGGCGATCAGCGGTGCACGCGAGACTGCCAGGGTGGTGGAATGGCTCGATTCCGAAGTCGCGGTGGCTGCAAGCACCTGTTTGGGGGCCTCGGCACCGGCCTTCATGCGCTCGCTGTGGCGTGAACTCG
>VBNY01000461.1:0-888 GCA_005877705.1 Gammaproteobacteria bacterium | reverse complement strand
GGCTAACATCCAGGGCCATAACCTCGACCCATTCGTGCTGCAATGGGTGACGTTGGCACGACATCGCATGTCCGGTCGGCACGCTTGCCGAGTGCCACTTTTCACTCTGGCGTTCGCCGCTCCTCAATGTCTACCAGCTACACTGACTGCTCTGGACGATCCCTGTTTGCACGCCGACTGGGAGCGGTTCTGGCTGGACTGCGCCTGGCTCGATGCGCGGCAGACGATGGCAGGTTCCTGGTTTCCGGCGTGGTATCTGATCGAGCACCCTGCGACGCGCATCGATGAGCCGCTTGCTGTCCGGGACCCGGATGCGCCGCCGGCGCAGGCATTCAAGCTGACGCAGCTACTGTTGGCCCTGGAGCCGGGCGGCTACGGCGCGGCCCTGATCGCCGCGCGCGCCGAGCTGCGACGCATCGACGCCCGCCTATTCCGGCACTACATGAGCCGGCGCGAATCGCGAGAAGAAGACGGCGGGCAACAACCGACCCGTTAGCAAGAGGAGGTAACCGTGGACATCGACACCGAAAAGATCGACCAGACGGTTCTGGCGCTGCTCCATCTGGGGCGTCACGAGGGCTACCGAACCTGGAAAGGCTTCGATTGGGATGTCATGAGACGACTGCACGAGAAGGGATACATCACAGATCCGGTGAGCAAGGCAAAATCGGTGATGTTCACTGAAGAAGGCGCCCGCGAGTCCGACCGTTTGTTCCAAGTGCTGTTCGGTCGGTAGATTGGCAGCCGAGTGTGGGAACTTGATCCACGATTGATCCGTGCAGTACGAGCACGGCATCATGATGATCCGTTTTTTTTGGGTCCCACGAGGAACACGACAAGGTTGATGCGGAGACGGTGTAATGAAAGCCACGTTGATCGTGATTCAAA
>VBNY01000460.1 GCA_005877705.1 Gammaproteobacteria bacterium | reverse complement strand
CGGAATACATGACGCTCGAGTCGGCGCATCTTCAGTACGCCGAGCTGCGTCTCGACCAGCTCGCCGCCCAGCAGTCGGTGAGCGATGCCGATCTGCACGCCGCTTATGACAAAGAGAAGAACCGCTTCGAGGTGCCCGAGAAGCGCCACGGACGGCACATCCTGATTCCAGCCGGGAAGGACGAGGCGGCCGCCCGCAAGCAGGCGGATGAGGTGTTCGCGCAGGCCAAGGCCGGCAAAGATTTCTCACAGCTCGCCAAGCAGTACTCGCAGGATCCGGGCTCGGCGAAGAACGGCGGCGACCTCGGCTGGGCCGAACGCAACAGCTTCGTGGGGCCGTTCGGCGATGCACTCTTCAGTATGACCGCGGGCGAGATCCGTGGGCCCGTGAAGACGCAATTCGGCTACCACATCATTCGGCTGGACGAAGTGCAGCAGGGCAAGACGAAGAGCTTCGACGAGGCGCGCCCGGAGCTCGAATCCCAGCTGCGCCGCGACCGCGCCACCGACCGCTTCGGGGAGACGCAGGAGCAGTTGCAGAGCAAGCTCGGGGAGGCGGCGCAGTTCGTGCGCGGCGCCGGCGGCCCGCCGCTCGGGGCGGCGCAGCCGCTGCAGGACATGGTGTTCGGGGATTCGCCCCTCGGCATCGGCCACCTCGGCGGACCGGTGCTGCTGGGCGATGACCGATTGGTCATCGTCAAGGTGCTCGAGCACCGCAAACCACAGGTCAAACCGCTTGCAGAAGTGCGCGACGGAATCGTTGCCGTGATGCGCAAGCAGCGCGGCACGGACGCGGCCCTCAAGGCTGCGCAAGCCGCGCGCGCCAAGCTGGAAGCGGGTACGTCGTTCGACGATGTCGCGCACGAGTTGAGTGTGCCCGCGGATCCGGCGCGCTTCATCGGGCGCGGCGATCCTTCCGTCCCGGCGCAGGTCCGCGAAGCCGTGTTCGCAGCACCCAAACCGGGCGACAAGCCCGTGTACCGGGCGGTCAAGCTAGAGAAGGGTGGCGCCGCTCTAGTTGCGATCACGAAGGTGCGCAGCGGCGCCGGCGAGCCTAACAAGGACTTCGAGGGCGCACGCGCGAGGCAGGAGGCAGCGCGCCACGGGGAAGGAGATGCTGTCGCGTACGTCGAAGAAATACGTCGCACAGCCGACGTCCGCAAGAACCCGAAAGCCTTCGAATAGACGCTCGAGTCCCACGTTGGATAACGGTGAGTCAAACTGACGGTGGTGAGTTGACTGTCATTGCGCTGCGTCATGACTGACGAACACGACATGAAGGACGAATACGATTTCTCGAACGGCGAGCGCGGGAAGTTCTACCGGCAAGGGGCGATTTTCAGCTTCCCCGTTTACCTGGACGCGGAGATTCTTGCCTTTTTTCGGGCCCGAGCCAAAGAGCAGGGTGTGGAGCTCGAGCTGCTGCTCAACGAAGCGTTGCAGCGCGAGATTACGAGCACACAAGCCCGCAAAGGCCTCGCAACCAAGTAACCGCGGCTCGCTCCAGAACGTCTTAATCAATAGAGCCGTGCGCCCGCGCGGCTGGGCTGGCGGCCGACCCGGGCACGCGTTTTGCTAAGCCGAAGTAATCGTCGGGTACCCATGCGTTGGGCCGCCTTTATGGATTTACCGCGACCTTTACCTCGGCGGAGGGCGCTGATCCAACAGGGCTCTGCCAGTGAGTGGCTGCTGCAGGACACAAACGAAACCAACACCTGCGCCCGGCGCAACGACGCTTTGGCCGTTGGAACTCCTGGGGGCGCGCGGACTCTGATAGGACCTGAGCGCGGCGCGAGGACCTCGCGCGTCTCGGGTTGGAGACACTCTTCAGTCTCCACCCAGAGACAATTGACAGCAGGTTGTGTGGCAGCGAAGCTGACAGAGCGGTGGAGTTGGATCGACTCCCCGATGGGTCGGCGCGGTTCCGTGTCGATCGGTCAACCAGATGCTTGGCACGTGACACTGAGGTCTCGAGGGGACAGGTGCCGGGGATCCTTATCATGAGGAGTGTCATGCTTTACTCACAAGATCACAGCGTAGAGTCCGCCCCGCTGCAGGACGAGACCATCCTGCTGCAACCGCAGGCCAAGACTTTCTGTCTGCTGAACCAGACAGCCGCATTCATCTGGAACGAGATCTCCGCGCCGATCTCCGTCGAACTCATTGCGCAGCATCTGGCGGGCGCATTCGAGGGCGTGAGCCCCGAGCAGGCGAGCAAAGATGTGGACTCGACGTTATGGCAACTCGTTTCGCTCGGCTTTGTGACCACCAGCGAGACCCCGGCCCACGCCCCCGCTCCCAGGACAATCGATCAGGCAGTACGACCATGACGCACGAACCCGAATCACACGATGCTGTTTCCGGTACCGACACGCACTCGCCGATGGAGACCTCGAAGCCGCAGTACCAACGGCCGCAGGTCCGTCTCATCAACGAGGAGGAGGCGCTGTCCGCCTTCCTCCAAAGGTGCAGCGACCCGTGCGCTGCGCTGACGTCGCGCGCAGCTACGACGCTTATCGCTTTGGAGACGGCATTCTCGAGGTGGGCGGGTCCGAGCCGGCACTGCGCGATTACATCACCGCACTTTACGGCGATTGCCGGGTGAAACAGCGCGGCGCCGCGCGATCACCAACAGTGCGCTGCACGGTGGGCCCTACCGAGCACCGGCACGTGGCGCAGGTGGGATTCGAGGATCCGGAGCCACTCGATGCCAGCGACTTCGTGGCGAGCGTACACAGCCGGGGACATCATGAGTGGTTTGGCGCGGCGGACGGCCGGCGATCTCAGACCGAGAGCGCTGATTCGAGGTCGCCTGCGATCACCTTGTGCGGGTCAGTGGCACTCGTCGACCGGCGCAAGCCGTGGCACGCGCCGATCGCCCACCTGGGCATCAACCGGCTGCTGCATTTCCAGCGTGACATGCTGTTCTTTCACGCCGCCTCGCTCGGCATCGGTGGCGCCGGCGTACTGCTGTTCGGCGATAAGTGCGCCGGCAAGACCACGACGGCGCTATTTCTCGCTGCCCGCGGCCATGACCTCATGAGCGATGAAGTCGGGGCAGTTCGCACCCGCGACCACGAGCTGCTGCCATTTCGGCGTGCGCTGTCCATTCGTCCGGGGCCGCTGCCACGCGTCGTGCGCGAGCGGCTCGGCGGCGGGAGTTGCAGGCGCGAGACGCTGGCGGACGGAACGACCCGCATACGAGCCCGGATCAGCAGCCTCCTTCGTGTGAATGAGTCGGCCGCAACTGCCCTCAAGTGTGCGTTCTTCCTGAGCTGCTTCGCCGGCACACCGCAGGCCCGAGCGATCACTCCGGGCACCGGGCACCTCGCGCATCTGAAGCCTTTCGGTTGCAGCTTGTATGGCGCATCGAAACGAACGGTCGCGTTTCGCTTGGCGGCCTTGTTGTCGCGCACCCGGGTGTACGCGCTGAGCCTGGGGCCTGCGCAGGCAACCGCCGCGCTGGTCGAACGGCTCGTGGAGCAGGCATGACCTCAATCATCCGTGGTCGGGCCGAGCGGCTCGCGACGTTCCGATCCATTGCAGTGCAACTGATGGAGACGCTCGCCCGTTGGGTGCCGGCCACCCCGGAAATGGAGCCCAAGGTGCTGTTCGGGCGTCACATCTGGGATTTCGCGCAGCATGCCGACATGTTGGGTAAGCGTACCTTCGAGTTGCGTGCGCCTCTGCACTACACGTTGCCTCCCGCGGAGGACTACCAAGCGCTGCTCACAGAGCTCGCAGCGGCTACCGCCACGGCGGAGCGGCTCGCTCTGCTCTATACAGGGTTCCTGCCGGGCCTGAAGGCGCGTTACGCGAATTACCTCGAAACCGCCGATGCGATTCTGGACGAGCCGAGCATACGCATGATCGGGCGGATCTCCGCCGATGTCGCGCGCATGCTCGAGGAGAGTCGGGAGCTGACCGCCGAGTTCACCCAGTTCAAGTGTGCCGACTCAAAGCGCATCGTGGAGTTTGCGGAAAGGGAGGGGATGGTGACAGACGTCGTTGCATCCCGTGGCAGCGGACGCTCTGGCAGCGAGCATCGCACGGGCGCGTGAATGAGCGAGTTCCCCACCAAGGTTGTGCGCGGAGTGACGTTGCGCGCCGATCCGCCGCGCGAGAGCGCATTCCAGGTCGCGCAGCTCGATGCAGAAATGCACGAGTACCCGGGAATGACACCGCCGGCGCAGCGCGAACGGCTGCACCGCCACATGGGCAACGAGCTGGGCTCGCTCGATATCGCCGCGCAGTGCCTCGCCGACTTTCCGGATGCCCCCTGGGAGCTGCGGTTGGAGTTGGCGCGGCAGGCGTGGGACGAGAGCCGGCACGTGCTGGCGCTGTATC
>VBNY01000455.1 GCA_005877705.1 Gammaproteobacteria bacterium | reverse complement strand
TACCTGTTGGGTACCCGCTTCATGGTGGCGGGCGGGCTGCTGGCCGCGGGACTGCGGCTGACAGGCCATGACCTGCCGAGCGTGCAGCAGTGGCTCGGCGCATCGTTGTTGGGCACGCTGCTGCTCGTGGTCGGGTTGGGCAGCGTGACCGTCGCCGAGCGGTGGGTCAGCTCCGGCGCCGCCGTTGCACTCATCAGCCTGCTGCCGCTGGCGGTTGCGCTGTGGACCGGGGTGTTCGGCAGCGGGCCGCGGCGGCTCGAGTGGGCCGCCATCGCACTCGGTGGCCTCGGCACGTTGATCATGGTGACGGGACACGACCTGCGGGCGAGCCCCGCCGGTACGCTGTTGATCTTGCTCGCGGTCGCGAGTTGGTCCTTCGGGACAGTTGTCTCGAGCCGTATCGAGACGCCGCACGGTGCGATGGGCTTCGCTGCGGAGATGCTGGCCGGAGGGGTGATCGCACTCGGCGTCAGTGCTGCGCTCGGCGAGTCGTGGGCACCGCCGGCATCGCCGCGTGTCTGGTGGGCATGGAGCTATCTGATCGTGTTCGGCTCTTTGATCGCGTTTTCCGCGTACCGCTTTCTAGTGGAGCGCGTCTCGGCGAGACTTGCGGCGACGTACGCCTACGTCAACCCGCCGGTTGCACTGCTCGTTGGGTGGGGTCTGGGCAACGAGTCGTTCTCGCCGCACGTGCTCGTGGGACTGCCCATAGTGCTCGCCGCTGTGGGGCTGCATGGTTGGATCCAGTTTCGCTCCGCGGCGTCGCAGGTTGCGCCACAGGCGCGCAGCCCAGCCTCCGCTTTGCTTACCGGCCGTCCGTGACTTCACCGCGAGTGGTCCTGCCCGGCACCCTCCCGCCAGGCTTAAGGGAGTAGAGTATTCAGGCACAGCACGAGGTGCCGAAAGCATGTGGAACAGAGCGACAGATACCGAAGAGTCCTTCCGGGACAGGGCGATCGCGTTGTCGGCGGCGATCGTCATGGCGGGCGCGATCGGTATTGGCGTCTATTACCGCTACTACTCGCAGCCGCAGGAGCCCGTGAATACCCCGGAGGTTCGGCCGCCGCCGGCGCCGAAGGCCAACACCGAGCCGTCCATTCAGCATCCGCTTCCGCAGAGCGCTCCGAGTGCGGTCGAGACGGCCCTGCCCGCGCTCAACGACAGCGATCAACTGGTCCACGATTCGCTGGCCGGGCTGCTCGGACCCAAGCCGGTCGCGCAGTTTCTCGTCCCCGAGAACATCGTCCGGCACATCGTCGTCACCATCGACAACCTGCCGCGGAAGAAGGTCGCGGTGGAGTTGCGCCCCATCAAGCCCACGCCGGGGCAGACAATAACAGCGACCCAGGGCGACATTACGACCCTGAGCGCGGAAAATTACGTGCGCTATGCGCCGTTGGTACGGCTCGTGCAGTCCACCGATGTCAAGACGTTCGCGACCGTCTACGTTCGGCTCTATCCGCTCTTTCAGCAGGCTTATGAAGACCTCGGGTATCCCGGCAAGTACTTCAATGACCGGCTGGTCGAGGCAATCGACGAACTGCTGCGCACTCCGGAGATGCCGGGACCGATCGCGCTCGTGCAACCGAAGGTCTTCTACGAGTTCGCGGACCCGAGCCTCGAGGGCCGGCCCGCCGGCCAGAAGCTGCTGCTGCGGATGGGTCCGGCGAACGCCCGCGCCATCAAGGCGAAGCTGCGGGAGTTTCGCGCCGAGATCGTCAACAGGAAGTGACCGGCGAGCTAAAGGGTACGATCGCTTGAGCTACGCATTCGGTCCCGATGAGCCCGGTCTGCACAAGCCGCTCGAGTATCTGCGCTCGGTATTGATTCCGAGCGAGACGCTCGAGGCCTGGGCCATTCAGCGGCGTGTTTTCTCCCTGACGCACCGGCGCCTGCTGCTCGCCGCGACGAGCGGCAGGCTGATCGTCCCTGCGGGTCGGGGTGTTCGGCGCCGATCTTGCGATCCGTGCCGGCAAGACGACCGATCTCGCCTCCGAGGGCGCGCACGGCTCGCGACGGCTCGAGTTCCAGGGATTGCGCAAGGAGCAGGCACAGGCGGTGTATCGCATCTGTCAGGCGCAGGATCAGGCGTGGCGAGAGAAGCGCCGCATCCGCGAGCTCGAGGAGCTGCGCGCGCGTTCGGGCGGCATCCAGGTGTTGTCCGGACAGGGCGCCCCCGGGTCCGCTCAGTCAGAGGCGGTGCGCCGGCTGCAAGAGGCGAAACAGTTGTTGGACGCCAAGCTCATCACGGATGCGGAGTACGAGGCGATCAAAGCGAAAATCGTCTCTTTCTGACGATGGAACCCAAGCGGAAGATCGTGCCACCGGTCTATCTGCTGCTGGCGATGTCGACCATGTTGGGCTTGCATCGCTGGGCGCCGCTCGCGCGCCTCATCGCGCCGCCCTATACCTATTTTGGTGTCGCGTTCATCGCGCTGGCGCTCGCGCTGGGCGTGCCCGCCATCGGCGCGTTCCAGAAGGCCGGCACGCCGGTGATTCCCTTCGAGCGCGCGACCGCTCTGGTCACGAGCGGCAGCTTTCGCTTCACACGCAACCCGATGTACCTCGGGATGGCTCTGCTGCTGTTCGGCGTCGCGGTTCTGTTGGGTAGCGCCGGCGCGTTCCTGCCGATTCCGGTGTTCGTCTGGATCATCCAGATGCGGTTCATCCGCGGCGAGGAGCGCTTCCTGGAGGACCTTTTCGGCAAGCACTACGTGGCGTACAAAAGCCGCGTGCGACGCTGGATCTGAGGATGGCTCGAGGCTCGATCCGCGCTCGCAACAGCGGCTCCGGCTGTCAGTGTGCACCCGTCACAAAGCTTTGCGAAATGTCAGGTTGATTCTATGGCGCCCTGTCAGGGGATGGTCGCCGTCGGCCAGCGGCGCGACACCGTGAAATGCGAGGCGCGCCGCCCCACCCCAGACGACCACATCGCCGCTTTCCAGCAGCACGCGGCGCGGGCGTTGCTTGCGGCTTGCGCCGCCGAAGAGA
>VBNY01000176.1 GCA_005877705.1 Gammaproteobacteria bacterium | reverse complement strand
CACCGGCCTCGGCCATGCATGCGATCCACATGATCGAGGTAATCGGGCCACCCCCGGACCAGGTCGTTCCCAACGATGCGACCGACCGCTTGATCGCCGCCGGCGGGTTCACGCAGGTACACCCGCCGGGTGCGGCGAGCGCCGGCGGCTTGCACGCGGTCGTGAAATTCACTGCAGGAACTCACGGCTCGTTGCTGGATCCCACCGCTAGCCCCGCGGCCACCCAGGAGATGCAGACCGAGGCCGTCGCTTTCGCGCTCACGGGCGGGACGTCGCTTCCGGTCTCCCCCACCGCGCCCGTTCAGTAACTCCTCAGCGCGGGCAGTCACGACCAGGGCGGCTGCGAGCCGCCCTTGTTTCTTGCCCGCTACAATGGCCTGACCTATGTTCCGCCGCACGCATGAGGACACCGCACGACCGGTCGACGAGCGCCAGGGCTTCTTCAAGCGACTGCGCAGCCGACTCAACCGCGGCAGCTCCTGGCTCACGCTCGACCTCGCCGATGTCCTGCGCGGGCGCAAGATCGATGCACAGATTCTGGAGGAGCTCGAGACCCGTCTGCTGACTGCCGACGTGGGCGTGGAAGCGACGCAGCAGATCCTCTCGGACCTGCAAGCTCGGGTGGCACGGAACGAGCTCGCCGACGTCGAGGCGCTGATCGGGGCGCTACGTGCGGCGATCGTGGAGATCCTCGCTCCGTGCGCGCAACCTCTGATCCTCGATCAGCAGCGCAGACCCTTCGTGATCCTCATCGTGGGCGTCAATGGATCGGGCAAGACCACGACGATCGGGAAGCTTGCGCGGCGCTTCACCGCCGACGGCCGCAGCGTCATGCTTGCTGCGGGCGATACGTTCCGCGCGGCGGCCATCGAGCAGCTCAACGTTTGGGCCACCCGCTCCGGAGCGGCCTTCGTCGCGCAGCTTCCCGGCGCCGATCCCGCGGCGGTCGTCTTCGATGCGCTGCAGTCGGCACGCTCGCGCGGCACGGATGTGCTGCTGGCGGATACGGCCGGCCGGCTGCATAGTCAGTCGCATTTGATGGAGGAGCTGAAGAAGGTCAAGCGCGTCATCCAGCGGGCGGACCCTTCGGCGCCGCACGAAGTGCTGCTCGTCCTCGACGCCAACCAGGGTCAGAATGCCCTCTCTCAGGCGCTGCAGTTCCACGCGGCCGTCGGCGTCACGGGACTGGTGCTGACGAAGCTTGACGGCACGGCGAAGGGTGGCATCGTGATCGCCATCGCCCGCAAGCTGGCGCTGCCAATCCGCTTCATCGGCATCGGGGAGCAGCCGGAGGACTTCGGCGAGTTCGATGCGCAGGCGTTCGCAGCGGCGCTGGTGGAGGGCCCGCGTGAGCCCACGGGCGCCTCTCGAGGTGGCTTGAGACCATGATCACCTTTGATCACCTGAGTAAGCGCTACCCCAACGGCCGCGAGGCGCTGACCAACGTCACCTTCAACGTCGACAGGGGCGAGATGGTGTTTCTGACGGGCCGCTCCGGCGCGGGCAAGAGCACGGTCCTCAAGCTCATCGCGCTGCTCGAGCGACCCACGCGCGGCACCGTGCTGGTGAACGGCAAGAACACGGGCACGCTGAAGGCGCGGCACATCGCCGCCTTCCGGCGCCAGGTCGGCATGGTATTTCAGGACCACAAGCTGCTCCTCGATCGCCCCGTGTTCGACAACGTGGCGCTGCCGCTGGTCGTGGCGGCCACGCCGCTCAAGGAAATCGACCGGCGCGTGCGGGCGGCGCTGGACCAGGTCGGGCTGCTCGGCCAGGAGCGCAGTCTGCCGCTCGAGTTGTCCGTCGGCGAGCAGCAGCGGGTCGGCATCGCGCGTGCCGTCGTCAGCAAACCGCCGGTGTTGATCGCCGATGAGCCAACGGGCAATCTCGACCCGGATCTCTCCTTGGAAGTCATGCGGCTGTTCCGGCGCTTTCAGGACGTCGGTGTCACGGTTATCGTCGCGACTCACGATCTGCATATCGTGCGGGAATTCGGTCAACGCGAGATCGTGCTCGACAACGGACGCGTGCACGGACAAGCGGTCGACTCGTTGCCGAGTCTGGTGGCGACGCGGTGAGCCTCGGTGTTGCCGGCGCCCGCCACGTGCAGGCCCTGCTCGGCTCGCTGGGGCGGCTGGTGCGCAATCCGTTCGCCACGGCGCTCACTTTGCTCGTCATTGGGCTGGCGCTCGCGTTGCCGACGGCGCTGCGGCTGTTCGTCATCAATGCGCAGGCGGCGACCGGCGGCTTCGTCAATGCGGTCGACCTGTCGGTATACCTCAAGACCGATGTACCGCTCGCCAAGGCCCAACTGCTTGCGGGCAGCGCGCGCGAGCGGGCCGAGGTTGCCGACGTGACGCTCATTCCGGCCGACAAGGCGCTGGAGGAGTTCCGCACTTACTCGGGGTTCGGCGCGGCGCTGGAGGCACTCAAGGACAATCCCCTGCCGCACCTTCTACATGTGCGGCCGCGCGCCGACGCCAGCTCCGCGGCCGCGCTGGAGTCCTTGCGCCGCTACTTCGCCGCCTGGCCGGAAGTCGATCTGGTGCAGATCGACTCGGACTGGGTACGGCGCTTCAACGCCATTCTCGAAGTGCTGCGCCGCCTGTTGGTGATGGCGGCGCTGCTGCTCGGGGCGGGGGTGCTCGCGGTCATCGGCAACACGATCCGGCTCGAGATCCTCAATCGGCGCGCGGAAATCGAGGTCACCAAGCTGGTAGGCGGATCCAACGCGTTCGTGCGCCGCCCGTTTCTGTACACGGGCATGCTGTACGGGCTCGGCGGAGCGCTGTGTGCGTGGGCGATCGTCGAGGCGGCCGTGGCCCTGCTCGGGGAGCCGGTCGCAACGCTTGCGAAGCTCTACGGCAGCCGCTACTCGCTGCAAGGCCCGTCTCGAGACGACATCACCACGCTGCTGGGCGGCGGCACGGTGCTCGGCTGGCTCGGCGCCTGGATCTCGGCCGCGCGGCATCTACGGAGTATCCAGCCGAGGGCCTAGACATCAATGGGAAAAAGTGGCCTGCGGCAGCCTGCGGCAATTGTGTATGGGCTGAAACTGGCCTGTGGCCGTTTCAGCGGAGCCGACGTTGCTGCACAGTTTTGGCGGCGGGCGAAAAACGTGGTTTTCGCCCGCGTGCCACGCCCGCTCGCGGCGGGGTCAGGTCTTGCTGGCGAGCGTGGACGGGCCGTGCTCGAACAGCTTCGCCTCGATCCATTTCCGGATCCGGCGCGCATCCGCCACGCGGGTGTACTTGCCGAATGAATTGAGCAGTACGATCACCACGGTTCGATCTTCAATGACGGCTTGCATCACCAGGCATCTGCCCGCCTCGGCGATGTAGCCGGTCTTCTGAACGACGATGTTCCAGGCCGGGTTGGACACCAGCGAGTTGGTGTTGCGAAACCCGAGCGTGCGCCGCCCCACTTGCACCGCATAGCGCCCGTCGGTGGAGTATTCGCGGATCGTCGGATCGTTCGAGGCGGCGACCACGAGCTTGGACAGGTCTGCGGGGCTCGCGACGTTCTCACTCGACAGCCCGCTCGGGTCGACGAAGCGGGCGCTGGTCATGCCGAGCGCGGTGGCTTTCGCGTTCATCGCGAGCACCAGCGCCGGCAGGCCACCGGGAAACGTGCGTCCGAGCGCGTGGGACGCCCGATTCTCGTACGCCATGAGCGCCAGGTGGATGAGGTCGCCGCGGCTCAGCGTCGCGCCCATCGCCAGGCGCGAATGCGCGCCCTTGCCGCTGCTGCGGTCATCGGGAGTGATCTCGATCATCTCCTCGAGCGGCTGCCCTGCCTCCAGGACCACCAGAGCGGTCATCAGCTTGGTGATCGAAGCGATGGGCAGCGCAACATCGGCCCGCCGGGAATAGAGCACCGAGGCGTGCGTCGCATCCAGAACCAACGCCGCGGAAGATCTGAGCCCGGGCTCATCGAGCGGGGCCAGCAGCGGGCGGTGTGAGCGCGCCGCGTGATGCGGCAGGATGGCACCTGCCGGGTCGGATGAGACGACTGCTCGAGAGACCGGACTGGCGAAGAGCAGATAGGTTGCCGCCAGCATCAGCAACACGTGACCCCGATTCATCGACTGAAGCGCCTTTCTCGAGACTTTCCCCTGGTGACTGTAGCAGAGCATGACATATCGGCATGCGCCGTGATCCACTTGGGAATTCCTGTCGCCCGGTGGTGACTTAAGGTAAGCAAATCCGCATTGGGTTCACCGCGGCCACAGCCAGCCGAAGGTACCGGCCGTGAGCAACGCGTAGATCAACCCGTCCAATGTCGCCTTGAGCGTCAGGCTCCAGGAGCGCCGATACCAGATCGACAGCTCCCACAGAGCCATCGAATAGGCGATGAAGGCGGTCGCGCCGGCGATCTGGAATACCCGCAGGTAGTCGGCGCCGGCGGCGAGCGAACGGCTGGTGACGTAGGCGACGAAGATCCCGACCACGATGAGGAAGATGAACCACTGCAGCAGATTCCTGCCCATCGACATCGGTCCGTTCGGCATCACGGTGAGTATGAGGACCGGACCCTGCTTCATTTTCTCGGTGAACTCGGGCGTCTTCATCTCCTTCATGCCCGAGGCGCGCGGCACGAAATAATCCCCGGGTGGAATCGCGAGTGGCCGCAGCGCGCTCATGGCTTCGCTTTCCCTCGGGATCCCCGGATAGTCGCTGCGATGCCAGGTCGGCGCCATGTGTATCACGGCACTCGCGGCGAACACGATCACCGCGGAAATCAGGATTGGCAGCCACAGCACATACAGACTGATCATGATGCCCCCCTCGAGGATCGTTCTTGGTTCGGATTATGTTGAGAGCCCGCTACCGGAAATGTACCGCAGATCGGAGCCAACCGCGCTTACGACGCTCCACCGTGAGCGTGGCTGTTCCACGGAGGCCGTCCTCGAGTCCTTCCAGGAGGCCGCTCATCGGGCAGGGCACCGACCCCCTCGGAAGGGGGATTCCCTCGGGGCTACCGGCGGGTTTAAGTTGCTGTCCATAAAGGCGAAATGGAGACCCGCCCGGAACTTTCGGCCGTCTTAGCACTCTGAGTTCGCGAGTGCTAAACTCACCATCCAAACAGCCGGAGATCTCATGACCGCAGGCACTGCATTGGTCGCCCGTAACTACGAGCTGGCGTTGGCCGGCCCGCTGGGAAGTCTCGACGCTTACTTGGACCGCCTCGGCCGCATTCCGGTTCTGAGCCGGGAGGAAGAGCGCGAGCTCGCCGAGCGCTTCCGCTTCCGCAACGATCTGGGCGCCGCCCGGCAGCTGGTGGTGTCGCACCTGAGGTTCGTCGTGCACATCGCCCGGGGCTACAGCGGCTATGGATTGCCGGTCGGGGATCTGATCCAGGAAGGCAACGTCGGCCTGATGAAGGCCGTGAAGCGCTTCGATCCGGCACTCAACGTGCGGCTCGTATCGTTCGCCGTCCACTGGATCCGGGCCGAGATCCACGAGTACGTGCTGCGCAACTGGCGGCTGGTGAAGATCGCCACGACCAAGGCGCAGCGCAAGCTGTTCTTCAACCTGCGCAGGCTGAAGAAGAATCTCGCGTGGCTGTCGGCCGAGGAGACCGCGGCCGTGGCGCGCGACCTGGGCGTGAGCCCGAGCGAAGTCACCGAGATGGAGAAGCGGCTCGCAGCTCGCGACCTGTCCTTCGACCCCGTGCCGGAGGCCGAGGACGAAGAGACCTATAGTCCCGCGGCGTACCTGCCGGCGCCGGATTCAGATCCGGCGGAGCAGGTGGAAAACGCGGAGTGGGAAGACGACTCGGCGGATCGTCTGCGCGGTGCGCTCGGTCAGCTAGATGACCGCAGCCGCGATATCCTGCAGCGCCGCTGGATGACCGACGACAAGGCGACGCTGCACGAGCTAGCCGACAAGTACGGCGTCTCGGCAGAGCGCATCCGGCAGATCGAATCCAACGCACTCGGCAAGCTGCGCGGGTTGATGGGCGCCCCGGCGCTCAACCCTGCGTGATCGGCTCCAGCGTAAGCTCCACTCGCCGATTGGCCTGACGGCCTTCGGGCGTGGCATTGGATGCGATCGGGTGGCCTTCGCCCGCGCCCACGGTCATGACCCGTCGAGAGTCGATCCCCTGCGCTTCCAAATACTGGGCCACAGTCGCCGCGCGGCGCTCCGAGAGCGCCTGGTTGTACTCGGGCGAGCCGGTACTGTCGGTGTGGCCCGCGACCTCGAGTATCGTCTTGTCGTACTCCTTGAGCACGAGCGCCACCGAGTTCAGGACGCTGTAGAAATTCGGCTGCAGCTCGGCGCTGTCCGTTCTGAAGGTGATGTTGCCGGGCATCTTGAGCGTAATGTTGTTGCCGTTGCGCACGACGCTCACGCCGGTGCCCTGAAGCTGTGAGCGCAGCTTGGCTTCCTGGCGGTCCATGTAGTTGCCGGCAGCGCCCCCCGCGAGCGCGCCGATACCGGCGGCGATGAGAGCATTCTTGCGATGCGCTCGAGCGTCGCCACCCGTCAACATCCCCACGACGGCTCCCGCGAGGGCGCCGATGCCTGCGCCCTCGGCGGTCTTGCTCACCTCGCGGTTTCCGGTATACGGATTGGTCGTGTAACAACCGGTGAGCAGCGCGGCGCTGACCGCCAACACCAGCGACTTGCGAGACAAGCTGTTGAAACGCATGAGAGGCTCCTCACCCCGCTCCCGGGGCCTGGGTTGCGTGCTGGTTTAAAGTCCACCAGCTGAACGCGGCGTGAATGTGTCACGTATATTGCGACGCGAGCGACGCGAGCGTAGCGTTAGACAAGCGGCCGTGAGCCGCCGGAGTCTACCGCATGCGCACCATTGCCGACTGGCTCACCGAGTATGGTGCGAGCCACGAGCACCCCACCAACAAGCTGCTGCACTGGGTCTGCGTGCCGCCGATCGTGCTGTCGTTGCTGGGCGTTCTGTGGTCGCTGCCGGTTCCTGCGGCTTTTGCGGACAGCTCCCCCTGGCTCAACTGGGCAACGCTCGCGGCGGCGGCAGCGCTCGCGTACTACCTCGCGCTCTCGCCTGCGCTGGCGGTGGGAGTGCTGATCGCCCTCATCCTGCTGCTGCTGATCACCCACTGGCTCACGAATCTGCCGTGGCCTCTTTGGGCCACATCGCTCGGGATCTTCACCATCGCCTGGATCGGGCAGTTCATCGGCCACGCCATCGAAGGCAAGCGCCCGTCGTTCTTCAAGGACCTGCAATTTCTTCTGATCGGACCGCTGTGGCTGCTGGCGTCGGCTTACCGCCGACTGGGGGTGCCGTACTGATTGATTGGCTGAAAGGCGCCTGCGGCGCTTTCAGCGAGCGCGCCCAGGGATGTTTCCGGCCCGCGAGCAAAAGGCGTGGCGGCGCTTTCAGCGGCCAGCCCGCTGCATGAGTTCTCCGGGCCATCCTTGGCCCTGGCTACGGGCTCGCGGCATCACGTACCGCCGCGGCAACGCGCTCGTGTACGCTCTTGTCCAACGGATCGGGGACTAGCTCCTCGCCGTGTGCCTGCTGGGCGATGGCATGCGCCGCCGCCATCAACATCGGATCGGAGAAGTGCGTGGCGCGCGCAATGAGCGCGCCTTTGAACAACCCGGGAAACGCCAGCACGTTATTGATCCCCTTGCCGTCGGCAGCGAAGGCGGCGCCGCGTTCCCTGGCGAGGAGCGGCTCGATCTCGGGGTCCGGGTTCGACAGCGCGAGAATGACCTGACCGCGCCGCACCCATTCCGGTCTGATCAAACCCTTGACTCCAGTGGTGGCGATGACGATGTCCGCCTGCGCCATGATCGATTCGACCGTGGCGCCTTCCCCACCCAACGCCACCAGCCGCGCCAGCGCAGGCGTGCGGCGATCAGCGCCCAGCACGCGCCCAACACCGTAGGCGCGCAGCAGGCGCACGATACCCGTGCCGGCAGCCCCCAACCCGATCTGACCGACAGTACTGTCGCGCAGACTGCGCCCAGCGTGGCGCGTGGCATTGATCAGCGCCGCGAGCGCCACCACCGCCGTGCCGTGCTGGTCGTCGTGCAGCACCGGCTTCGTGAGCCGCGCCCGCAGCTGCTGCTCGATCTCGAAGCATTCGGGGGCCGCGAAGTCCTCGAGCTGGATCGCGCCGAACGACATCTCGATCGCCGCGATGATCTCCACGACGCGCTCGGGTTGCGTCTCGTTGAGCAGGATCGGCACGCCGGTGAGACAGACGAGTTCCGCGAACAGCGCGGCCTTGCCTTCCATGACCGGCAGGCCCGCCAGAGCTCCGATGTTTCCCAGACCCAGCACGGCGGTGCCATTGGTGATGACGGCGACCGTGATATCGAGGCTCGTGAAATCGTGCGCCGCCTGCGGGTCTGTCTGGATCGCGAGGCACACGCGCGCCACTCCGGGCGTGTAGATGTCGCGCAGCACCTGCTGCGTGTTGATGGGATGACTCGCGACCTGACGGATCTTGCCGCCGCGATGCCGGTTGAACACCCGATCCGACTTGCCGACGAAGCGGGCGGTTGGCAGCCGCCCGATCCGCTCATAGAGGCTGCGATCCGCCTCCTCGTCCATCTCGAGCGTGATCTCCCAGAGCGTTCTGCCCTGCTCACGGCGCAGCGCGGTGAGGTGCTCGATGGTCAAGCCGGCGTCGGCGATGACCTGCAGCACCTTCGCGAGGCTGCCCGGCTGATGAACCGTCTCGACGAGCAGAATCTCGGGTATCTTCATGAGGCGACCGGGCCCCACGAAAATGAGTGATACGAACAGGCCGGGATCGGCTGCATTCAGGCGTCACTCATTTTCGTGGGTGGTCATAGGATACGCGGCCGCCGCTGGTTTATCATTTTCGGGCCTTGACTGAATGAGAGAGAGTGCCCCGTGGCGAGACCTTCCGCTTCCACGCTCGACCCGTTGGATCTGTATGGAGTGCGCAGCGCGCTCACGGACGAGGAGCGGATGGTGCAGGACTCGGTGGCGCGGCTGGTGGATGAGAAGGTGCTGCCGACGATCCAGAAGTGCTTCGAGGAGCACCGCTTCCCCAAGGAGCTGATCCCGGAGCTGGCTGCGCTGGGCCTCCTCGGCTCCTCGCTCAAGGGCTACGAGTGCGCAGGGCTGAATGCCGTGTGCTACGGGTTGATCTGCCAGGAGCTCGAGCGCGGCGACTCCGCTATCCGCAGCTTCGTCTCGGTGCAGTCCTCGCTGTGCATGTACCCGATCCACGCGTTCGGCTCCGAGGAGCAGAAACGCCGCTACCTGCCGCCCATGGCGCGCGGGCAGCTCATCGGTTGCTTCGGTCTCACCGAGCCGCACGGCGGCTCCGACCCTGCGAATATGAAGACCCGCGCGCAGCAGCGCGGCCGGGACTGGATCCTCAACGGTTCGAAGATGTGGATCACCAACGGCGCGATCGCAGACCTCGCCGTGGTGTGGGCCATGACGGACGAGGGCATCCGCGGCTTTCTCGTCGACAAGGGCACCCCAGGTTTTGATGCAACGGTGATCGAGCACAAGTTCTCCCTGCGCGCCTCCGTGACGTCCGCTCTGTTCCTAGACAACGTGGTGGTGCCCGAGCAGAACGTGCTGCCCGGGGCGGTGGGACTGAAAGGGCCGCTCGCCTGCCTGACGCAAGCGCGCTATGGCATCTCCTGGGGCGTGATCGGGGCGGCGCAGGCCTGCCTGGCCCAGCTGCTGGAGTACACCCGCACACGCTCGCTCTTCGGCCGGCCGCTGGCGCAGAACCAGAGCATTCAGATCCGCCTCGCCGAGATGGCGAGGGGCATCACCGGCGCGCAGCTGCTGGCGCTGCAGCTCGCGCGGCTGAAGGATGCCGGCACGCTGCAGCCGGCGCACGTGTCGCTGGCCAAATGGAACAATTGCCGCATGGCGCTCGAGGTGGCGCGCGACTGCCGCGACATGTTGGGCGGGGCCGGCATCAGCGCCGAGTACGTGCCGATCCGCCACATGCTCAACCTCGAAAGCGTCATCACCTACGAAGGCACCGAGACCATCCACCAGCTCACCATCGGGCGCGAGCTCACCGGCCTCAACGCATTCTAACCAATTAACAGACTCCGAGTGCCAACAGCACCAACACTGCAAGCCAGTTGGCGATTTCGCCGCCGCGCTCGGCCAACAGCGCCTTCAGTCTCATGAGCATGCTCTCGTTTGGATCCATGGAAAGAGCATTTCGCCAGCCCATGCGCGCGCGCTCCGCTAAGGTAAACGGGCGCCGTGCGGATCAATTGTGGCGAACCATGGCAAGCTTGCAATCACGCGCCCAGCGCGCCGTGCCGCCTCTTTAACCGGTAAGCGGCAGGCTGTAGCCTGTACCCCGTGAAACGCCTCGTTGCGATAGTCGAAGACGAGCCCGCGATACGTGATAACTACGCGGCGGCCTTTGCTCGTGAGGGCTATGTCGTGCGCACCTACGGCAACCGTGCGCAGGCCATGGCTGCCTTCGCGGCTCGCCTGCCGGACCTCGCGGTCATCGACATCTCGCTCGAAGACGAGCCGGAGGGCGGCTTCGAGCTGTGCCGGCAACTGCGGGCGCTGTCGGCCGAGCTGCCGATCATCTTCCTCACGGCGCGCGACACCGAGCTCGACGCCGTGTCGGGATTACGGTTGGGCGCGGATGATTTCCTGACGAAGGACCTGAGCCTCGCTCACCTGATTGCGCGTGTGAACGCCCTGTTCCGCCGGCTCGATGCGCTTCGCAAGCCGCACGAGCCGACGCAGGTCGTGCGCCGCGGACCGCTCACCCTGGATGCCGAACGCATGCAGGTGGAGTGGGAAGGCGAGGTCGTGCTGCTGTCACTCACCGAGTTCTGGATCGTGCACGCCCTCGCCCGGCACCCGGGCCATGTCAAGAACCGCCAGCAGCTCATGGACGCCGCCAACGTTGTGCTCGATGACAACACCATCACCTCGCACATCAAGCGCATCCGTCGCAAGTTCCAGAGCATCGATCCGAAGTTCGACGCCGTGCAGACCGTGTACGGCATGGGCTATCGATGGGTGGAGTAGCCGTGACTTGAGCGGCCCGCGCGCTGCAAGTCAGTACCAGCCATGTCCCTGCGCCTCAAGCTGCTGCTGCTCGGCCTGGCGACGCTGGTGCTGCCCTGGGCGGGGTGCCGTTATGCGCGTGAGATGGAGACGGCGCTGCGCGAAGGCGAGCAGAATTCACTGCAGGCGGTGTCGCAGGCGATCGCCTCCTCTCTGCAGGGACGCATGGATCTGCTGTACCGCGAGGCGCACGCGCGCGAGCTTGCCAGGATCGGCCCCTACGACCTGCAGCCCGTGCTGCTGATGACGGCGCCGTTCCTTGACGGCTATGCGGATGAATGGCCGCACGATCCCGCGAGCTGGCGCTATTTCGCCAAGGACAGCCAACACCGATTCGGAATCCTCACGGGCGTCTTCGAGCGCATGCTGTATGTGTTGCTTGACGTGCGCGATGACCATCTGACGTTCGATGCAGCGGGCGCGAGTCCGCTCGATTCGAGCGCGCTCGGTGATCGCATCTGGCTCGGCTTTCAGGATCCGGAGGGAATCGAGCGGCAGGTGTTCATCGCCGCGAGCAGCCCCGGCTCGGTCACCGCACGCCGCATCGAGACCGGCGAGTATGGCCAGCAGACGGCGGTCGATGAGCCGCGCGTCGTCGGGGCGTTGCAGCCGAGTCCCCAGGGCTACCGGCTCGAGCTGCGCGTGCCGCTATCAATGCTCGGCGGAGGCTTTGGCGCGCTGATCGACGATCGCGACGAGCGCGGCGCGGCGCCCGTGAGTTTCGGCACCCTTCGCAGCGATGATCTGCACACCGTCGGGCGCCTCATCCTGGCTGCTCCCGAGCTCGGCGGGTATCTCGCGCAGTTCCTGCAGCCGGGCCTGCGCCTTGCCGTGACGACCCCTGCAGGGCGCTCCCTCGCCAGAGCCGACGCACTCGCCCGCTCGAGCGAGTTGGGTCCAGAGCCCGGGATCCTCGCACGCTTCTACCGCCGGTTCGTCGACCGGCCCGGCGAACGGCGGCTCATCGAATCCGCCGCTCCCATCTACGATCGCGACCACCGTGAGATCATCGGCACTCTGCTGGTCACGCAGACGGCCGATCGGTGGCTCGGGCTGCGCGACCGCGCGCTGACGCGAATGCTCAACTTCACTTTGATCACGAGCGCCGTCGCCGTGATCGCGATGTTCGCGTTCGCGGCGCGGCTCGCCGTGCGTCTGTCCCGATTGCGGCGCGCCAGCGAATCGGCCCTGACGCGCGAGGGGCTCGTCACGACGTTTCCGGAAACAACCGCTCCCGATGAGCTTGGGGACGTCGCGCGCGGCTTCTCGACGCTCCTCAGCCGGCTCAACGAGTACACCGGCTATCTGCGTACACTCGCCGGCAAGCTCGCCCACGAGATCCGTACTCCGCTCACGATCGTGCGCTCGTCCCTCGAGAACCTCGAATCCGAAGATGTGTCCAGCTCCGTAAGGGCGTATCTGGAGCGCGCTCGACAGGGCAGCGAGCGCCTGAACGCAATCCTGGTAGCGATGGGGGCCGCGACGCGCGTGGAAGAGGCGATCAGCAGTGCGGAGCGCACCCGATTTGATCTCGTCGCGCTGCTTGCCTCGGCGGTCGGAGCGTACCGGATCGCCTTTCCGGATCGCAGCTTTTCGACGGAGTTGCCGAGCGAAGCATCCACGATTGAGGGAGCTCCAGACCTGATCGTGCAGATGCTCGATAAGCTGGTCGACAATGCTGCGGACTTCAGCCTGCCTGGCGCCACGATCACGATCCGGCTGCGCCTCGAGCCGCACGCCGCGGTGCTGGAGGTCGATAACCCCGGGCCGCCGCTGGCGCCCGAGATCCGCAGCCGACTCTTCGAGTCGCTCTGGCAGTCCCGAGGCGGCGGCGACGACGGCCGTCCCCACTTCGGCCTCGGCCTGTACATCGTGCGGCTGATCGCCGAGTTCCATGGCGGCGAGGCGTCCGCCGCGAGCCTGCCCGATGAGACTGGAGCGCGCTTCTCCGTGCGCCTCGGCGCATAGCCGGCTGCGGCTGTGCGGCTGTCGGGGAATTACGACATGGTAATTTATTCTGGAATCGGTACAATTCGTGTGTAATTGGGCCCGACCTTGCATCGTAAGCCACCGTTTTCATTGATTTTCAGAGAAGGTGGCATCCGATTTGCTGAGGTTACGGCGAAAGGCAGGAATTGGAGGACAACAACAGAAACTCGGGCAGTCGACGCGGGCACGGGTAACGGTAACCGCTAATTTACTGTGGTTGTCAGGAACGCATGAGCGCGTGATGAACACGCGGGCTTGGATGAAATTCGGCCGGAGTGAAGGGCTCCAACGTTTCAGCCGGAAGTAATAGCTGCTCGTGATGACGCGACACGCCGGTGCGCGAACATGAGGCGATCTTGTCCTAGGATTTTTGCCTGCGCCCGGCCGGAGCTGACAGCGATGCACCGGGTCGTCGATGGGATAGAGCACTAGCAACCCCGCCAGCGATGGCGGGGTTTTCTTGTTTTATTGGCTGAAATGGCCTGCGGCCATTTCAGCGAGCGCGCCTAGAGCTGTTCGGGGCCCGCGGGCAAAAGGCGTGGCTTTTGCCCGCTAGATAACATGCCGGTTCCGGCGTGGTGCTTTCAACCTTTCAACCAACTCCCAGATAGTTGAGGATGCCTTTCGCGGCCTCGCGCCCTTCGAACACGGCGGTCACCACGAGGTCCGCGCCGCGCACCATGTCGCCGCCGGCGAACACCTTCGGGTTGGTTGTTTGCAACGGCGTGCGGTGCGCCGCCGAGACGCGCACGCGGCCGCTCGGGTGCAGGCGGATGTGGTGGCGCTCGAACCAGTGCGGCGGGCTCGGCAGGAAACCGAACGCGATGATCACGGCATCGGCGGGCACCACCTGCTCCGAGCCGGGGATCGGCTCCGGAATCCGCCGTCCGCGCGCATCCGGCGCGCCGAGTCGGGTCTGCACGAGCTTCACGCCCTCGACGCGTTCGGAGCCGACGATCTCGGTCGGCTGACTGTTGAACAGGAACTCGACGCCCTCCTCCTTGCTGTTCTTGTAGTCGCGGCGCGAGCCCGGCATGTTGCTCTCGTCGCGCCGATAAGTGCACGTGACCGACTCCGCGCCGTGGCGAATGGCCGTGCGATTGCAGTCCATGGCGGTATCACCGCCGCCCAGCACGACCACGCGCTTGCCGCGCATGCTGATGAGCGCCGCGCCGCTGCACTCCCGGCAGATCCTCGCCCTGGAAGCCGCCCTTCACGTAGGTATAGGTGCCCATGCCGAGGAACACGGCGTCGTATTCCTCCAGCAGGTCCTCGAAAGAGATGTCGGAGCCCACGTCCAGACCCAAGCGGAACTCGACGCCCATGCCCTCCATGATCTCGCGGCGCTTCTCGATGACCTCCTTCTCCAGCTTGAACGGCGGAATGCCGAACGTGAGTAGCCCGCCGATGCGGGTATAGCGATCGAACACCACCGGCTGCACGCCATTGCGCACCAGGATGTCCGCGCAGCCGAGACCCGCAGGGCCGGCGCCGACAATCGCCACGCGCTTGCCGTTCGGCTGGACATTCGACATGTCGGGCCTCCAGCCGCGCTTGAGCGCCTCGTCGGTGATGTACTTCTCGATCGCCCCGATCGTCACGGCGCCCAGGCCGTCATTGAGCGTGCAGGCGCCCTCGCATAAGCGGTCCTGCGGGCAGATGCGGCCGCAGACCTCGGGCAGCGAGTTGGTCTTGTGGGACAACTCGGCCGCCTCGAACAGGTTGCCCTCCTGGATCAGCTTCAGCCAGTTCGGGATGTAGTTGTGGACCGGACATTTCCACTCGCAGAAGGGATTGCCACAGGCGATGCAGCGCCCCGCCTGCTGTGCAGCGCCCTGTGAGTCGTACTGTGCGTAAATCTCGCGGAAGCTGCGCACACGCGCTTCCAGGGGGGTCTTGACGGGATCCGTCCGCGGGATGTCGAGAAACTGCAGGTGCTTGTCCGCCATATTCGCGGGGTGGTCTTTACGCGGCGCGCCGCAGGTTCGCGATGAGGGAATCGATCGAGGCCGCCTTCGGCTTCACCACCCAGAACTTGCCGATGTAGGTGCGCAGGTCGTTGAGAATCTCCTCGGCCCAGGCGCTTGCGGTCTCGGCGACATGCTGCTCGAGCAGACCCTCCAGGTGCTGCAGATGCGACTGCATCGACTCGGCGTGAATGCGGCTGATGTCGATGAGCTCGTGGTTGTAGCGGTCGACGAAATCGCGCTCGATGTCGAGCACGTAGGCGAAGCCGCCGGTGAAGCCGGCGCCGAAATTGACGCCGGTACGGC
>VBNY01000464.1 GCA_005877705.1 Gammaproteobacteria bacterium | reverse complement strand
TCGCCGCCAAGCTCATTCAGGACGGGGGAATTCTGCGCTCCGCGAATACCACCAAGATCCTGGGGATCTCCGCGATGATTCCGCTGATCCTGATCGGCGTGCTGCCGATCCTCACCGGAGACATCGTAGCCGCGCACTTCTCGCCGCTGCTACCCATCACCCATGACGCCGACGGAGCCGTCCGCTACGGTTCCTGGGACCTGGCGGGCTGGACCGTGCTCGCCGGCGGAATGTTTCTGGCCGCGTGGTCCACCTACGGTTTCGAGACCGCCGTGTGCTACACGGGCGAGTTCAAGGACCCGAAGACCGATACGTTCAAGGCCATCTTCTACTCCGGCCTCCTGTGCGTGGTCGTCTACACGTTGGTTCCGTTCGCGTTCCAGGGGTTCCTCGGGCTTGGCGCGCTGATCAAACCACCGGTGTTCGATGCGAATGGCCACGTGGTCGAGCCGGCGGTGTACGGCGGCATGCTGGCTCCCGACATCTACAGCGGGATGGGCGTCGCGCGTGTAATGGCGAAGATGGTGCACGTGGGCGGGACGGTGGGCGGCGCGTTCGTGGTGGTCATGCTGATTCTGGCGCTCTGTCTGTCGTTGATGACGTCCATGGCGGGGTCCTCGCGGACGCTTTACCAGGCCTCGGTGGATGGTTGGCTTCCCAAGTACCTGTCGAGGCTCAACAGTCGTGGCGCGCCCAGCAACGCCGCGCTGACCAATCTGAGCTTCAACCTGCTGCTGCTGTTGATGTCCGACTACGTGTTCGTGCTCGCCGCCGCCAATGTCGGCTACCTGATCTTCAATTTCCTGAACCTGAATGCGGGTTGGATACATCGGCTGGACCGGGCGCAGCAGCTGCGGCCCTGGCGCGCGCCAACCTGGATCATCGCCGCCGGCGCACTGTTGTCGTTCGTCAATGCGGCGTTCATGGGAATGGGCGCCGATGTCTCGGGCGCGGGGACACTGCGCAGCGGCCTCATGTTCGCCGCCCTGATCCTGCCTGTGTTTGTCTTTCGGCATTACATCCAGGACAAGGGCAAGTTCCCCGCGGCCATGATGGAAGACCTGGGACTCACGGGGAGCGAAAGGGTCGTGAAGCGTGCCGGAGTGTTTCCCTACCTCGCGCTGGCTCTCGGCGCATTGATAGTGTTCATGACGCACCGCCTGGCCAAGTACTGACCGTTCAGGAGTAACACCATGGCATTGAGCTGGCGTACCTCGGTTCTCGCTGATCGGCATCGCGCGCTGGGCTCGAAGCTCGAAGACTGGAACGGCATGGGCACCGCGTGGACCTACGCCAAGGACATGGCGCTCGACTACGTGGCGATTCGGACCAAGGCGGGCCTGATGGACGTCTCCGGCCTGAAGAAGTTGTATCTGGTGGGCCCGCACGCCTCGGCCATCCTGCACCAGGCGACCACGCGCGACATCACCAAGATATATCCCGGCAAGTGCGCGTATTCCTGCATGTTGAACGAGGCGGGGCATTTCATCGAGGACTGCATCCTGTATCGCACCGGGCCCAACACCTGGATGGTGGTGCACGGCGCCGGCGCGGGGCACGAGACCCTCACCAGCGCCGTCGTCGGCCGCAATGCCGCCATGGTGGTCGATGACGATCTGCACGATCTGTCGTTGCAGGGGCCGGTGGCGGTCGACTTCCTGGCCAAATACGTGCCTGGCATTCGCGATCTGAAGTATTTCCATCACATGCCGGCGCTGCTGTTCGGCCGCCCCGTGGGGATGCGGGCCTCATCTGGGACACCATACTGGCCGAAGGCAAGACCCTCGGAATCATCCCGGCGTGCTTCGCCACGCTCGACATGCTGCGGGTCGAGAGCTATCTGCTCTTCTACCCGTACGACATGTCGCAGACGTATCCCTTCGAGAAGGATCCCCCGGGCGACAGCCTGTGGGAGCTCGGGCTCGACTTCACCGTCAGCCCGGGGAAAACCGACTTTCGCGGCGCCGACCAGCACCATCGGCTCAAGGGCAAGGAGCGCTTCAAGATCTTCGGTCTGCTCGTCGAGGGCAGTGTCGCCGCCGACATGGGCGACCCCGTCTATGCCGGCAACAAGAAGGTCGGCGTGGTGACCTGCGGCATGTATTCGCCGCTGGTGAAGAAGTCGATGGCGATCGCCAGACTGGACGTACCGGTGGCCGTGCACGGGACAAAACTCGAGATCCGCGGTAAGAACGTGAAGGCGGCAGCTACCGCACACACTCTGCCGTTTGACGATCCGGAGAAGAAAAAGCGCATGGCCGTCGGCTGAGCGTCGGCGACCGGCGGCAAGCGACGGGCGGCTGCTGACCCGAGCCTAGGCTCATCGCGTCAGCAGCAACCATGCACCTGATGCCATCAGCAAGCCGCCGCTCAGGCGTCCAGCCTGCCAGGCGAGCGGCCCGAGCTTCTCCACTAGAATGAAAATCGTGATCGCCGCGATCACATAGAGGTTCATCACACCGCCGGCGAACAACAGCAGCATCAGCGCCCAACAGCACCCCAGACAGTAAATTCCGTGGATCACGCCCATGCGCAGGGCGCCGGAGTTTCCCTGGCGCCAGTAGCGGGCAATGAATGCCGCGGGTGCGCGGCAGGAAGCGAGGCAGGTTCGCTTGGCCGGCGTGATCTGGTAGAGGCCGGCGGTCAGCAGCAATGCCCCGGCAACAGCACGGCTACGCAGCTGCATCATTGGCGACAACAGCAGCGATGCGCTCAATAGTCGTTGCAGCGCGGTGGCGACCACGCTGAACCCGCACCACACCAACAGATAACCGCCTGCGAAAGCATACGTGCGTGCCTTTACGTGGGTCCCGTCATGACTGCGCACGACCGCTGCATACAGGAGCAGGGTCGGGGTAGCCGATGGCAGCATCATGCCGACCATCATCACCACCCACATCGCAAAAAGGAGCGCGACGTGAGTGAGGTCCCAGGAGCCGGCCGCCATCCAGGCTGACACTCCGGTCATTGAACCGTACATGTCGCCCGCAGCGGGCACGAGCCACGCCCAGCACATCAGCACGGCTGTCGCCAGTGTCGCAGCTACGAGCAGACGATCGCGGCTTACCGGTGTCACACATCCACCACGCGCACTGCAACGTCACTCGCCTCGCGCCGTTCACTGTTCACGTTCGAGATCGTAGTCAGGATACGACGCCGTGCGTAGTCCAGTGAACACGTGCCAGATGGGCATGCGTTCCCTGGGAGTCGAGCGCAATCATGCCCGTGGCCTTTGATTTGCCGCTCACAAACTCGGCGCTCGTGAATTCGAATCCGTGCGGCAGCGTCACGCGCACCGAGTGCGGGGCTCCCGTGACCGGATTCCTG
>VBNY01000463.1 GCA_005877705.1 Gammaproteobacteria bacterium | reverse complement strand
TGAGCACAACGGCTTCACCGGTGCGGCTCGAGCCCTCGGGGTCGCCCGATCGAGCATCTGCCGGCGGGTCGGCCAGCTGGAACAGCGGCTCGGCGTGCGACTCGTGCAGCGCTCGACCCGACACTTTGCCGTCACCGATTTAGGTCTGGAGCTCCATGGCCACTGCCTGAAGATGGTCGCCGAGGCGAAAGCGGCCTATGAGCGGGTCGCCTGCGCGCGCGCGACGCCCTCCGGACTCATCCGCTTGAGCTGCCCGCCCGCCGTGGCGCAACTGCTGGTGAGCCCGCTGCTCCCTGAGTTCACTGACAAGAACCCCGAAGTGCGCATCGCCATCGAGGCCAGCGACCGCCGCATCGATATCGACGAGAACTTCGATCTGTTCATCCGCGTGCGGCAGATTCCGAGCGCGGACTCCGGCATGGTCATGCGCTCGCTCGGCATCGTCCAACACGTACTCATCGCCAGTCGCGGTTTTCTGGAGCGGCATGGACGGCCGACCACCCCCGCGGAAGCCGCCCGCATGCCGAGCATCGGCTGCGGCTCCCTCCAGGGGCCGCACGTGTGGAAGCTCGTGGACCCGGACGAACACGAAATCCAGATTCGCCACGAGCCGAAGCTCATCACGGACGACATGGTGCTGGTGCGTCAGGCGGCGGTTCAAGGCGTCGGCATCGCCCAACTGCCGCTGTCCGTGTGCCTGAATGAGGTCCGCCAAGGGCTCCTCGAAGTGCTGCTGCCGGACTTTCCCGCGCCGCTCTTCGAGGTGCAGGTGCTGTTCCCGTCGCGTCGCGGCATGCTACCCGCGGTCCGCTCCTTCATAGATTTCCTGAGCGCTCATTGTGTGAGCGAAGTGCCGCAATGGCAGATCAAGCGGCACACCGGTCGCGGACCTCGCGAGAGCAGCCGCTTCTGGACCAGTCGCAAGGCTTTGGAGCAGTTGACGGTCGAGGGTACGGGCGCCAAGCGCGAAGTCCGCGTGGCGTAGACCCACCCAGGGGCGATGCGGTGAGCCGGGCGGGTCGCTGCTTGACTGGGTGCTGCGCATTATCGGACAACAGTGTTGACGTTGATCCCGCTCTCATGGCGGACCAGTCGGTGGCATGATCCCCTCTAGCTACAAGCAGGTGAAAGACCTGTAGGGGGAAACGTGGCAAAACTCAGCGTCGTTTCGTCGCGTCGGCCGCACAGCCTGATGAGTCTGCTCGCGGGCTTAGTTGCGATCGCACCAGGCCTGTCGTACGCGGCTGCGAGCGAGGAAACCAACACGCTGGAGGAGGTCACAGTCACCGCCCAGCGCCGTACCGAACGGCTCCAGGACGTGCCCATCTCGGTTCAAGTGGTCACCGGTCAAGCGCTGGCGGAGCAGAATCACAATTCGCTTGAAGACCTGACACAGATGGTCCCCGACGTGCATGTCGGGCCCTCGGGCGCGACCAGCGACATGTACATCCGTGGCATCGGTTCCGGTGGCAATGAGTCCTTCGACCAGTCCGTAGGACTCTTCATCGATGACATCTATCACGGCAGGTCGCGAACCACGCAGGCCACCTTCCTGGACCTTGATCGGATCGAAGTCCTGAAAGGGCCCCAGAGTACCTTCTTCGGCAACAACGCCATTGCCGGTGCTCTCAGTATCGTCACCAAGAAGCCTGGCGATACTTTGGATGGCTTCGCACGCGCGCTCTATGGGGAGTACGGCCAATACGCAGCGGAGGGCGCCGTCGGGGGTCCCCTCAACGACAAGCTCGGGGCCCGTGCGGCGGTGACGTTCAACGGTGGCGATGGCTGGATCAAGAACGTGAATACCGGGGAGTATGCCCCGCACGTGCACGATATGGCCGGACGCGTGACCGGCGCCGCCTTCTCCGGGCAGCCCATGCAGATCGTCAACTGCCCGCCGCCGCCGCCCATCACGCCCAATTTCGCAGGCCCTGGCTGCGCCCAGTACCTGTCCGTCGCCGGCCTACCTACCGGGTTCGACAACAATCGGAGCGGCGATGACCCGGGTCAAGGCAATGATCTCTCGACCTTCGAGGACGTTCTCACGATCAACTATCGTCGCTGGGGTCACACCTTTACGTCGGTCTCAGGCTTCTACAACTACCATTTCGACCTGCAGTTTGGCAATGACGGAACGCCGTTGACCCTGTTGACTACCGAGGCGCCGGAGAAGTACCACCAGTTCAGCCAGGAATTTCGCGTCGCCTCGGCCGCCGGCCAGCCGATCGAGTATCTGGCCGGGGCGTATTTCCAGACCGACGACACCTTCTTCGGCCTGGAGAATAATTACTTCTTCGCAACCCCCTTTGTGCCAGCGTCGTCCCCGTTGGCGGCATATCTGCCGCTGGGCCGCAACATCACTTTCTCGCAGTCCGAGCACAGCTACGCCGTGTTTGGATCGGTCACGTGGAACGCGACGGAGCGCCTCAAAGTCAGCGGTGGGCTGCGCGGCAGCTGGGTTGATAAAAGCTACAGCCAGAATCTCTTTTATGGCACCGGCACGCAGCCGTACGGCGGCTTCGTCGCGCTGCCGGCGGCTCTGGAGTCGCCTTCCGGGTTCTTCGGACAAGGCATCCCGGGTACGCTGAACGGGGATCGATCCGATCGAGCCTGGATGCCTTCCGCCAGGATCCAGTACAAGATCGGTCCGCGAGCGATGCTCTATACCTCCTATGCCCGTGGTTTCAAGGCCGGCGGGTTCAACGGCACCGATACGAGCGGCGTCGCCGCCAACCAGCCGTTCGCACCGGAGCATGTCAATGCGTACGAGTTGGGTCTGAAGAGCGAATGGCTGAATGATACGGTGCTGCTGAATCTGGCGGTGTTCCGCAGCGACTATGACGATCTTCAGGTCGCGATCAATCAACTCCCCGCAGGCGGCGGCCCCGCAGCGCTGCTGGTGAAGAACGCGGCCACTTCCCGGGCTCAAGGCGTCGAGCTCGAAGGACAATGGGTGGCGAGCCGTGATTTTCGGTTTGGTGCCAACATTGCCTATCTCGACTCGTATTATGTGAGCTATCCGAACGCCGGCTCTACGATAGTCCAACTGTTCAACGGCATTCAGGTCCAGGATCTGTCCGGGCGCCCGACGGAGTTCGCGCCTCGCTGGAACGGAAGCGTTTATGCCACTTACACCGCCATGCTGGGCAGCGATTACAGGTTGACCACACAGCTCAGTCCCTACTTCTCGTCAAGCTACTACCTTCACGATAGCGATGATCCATTCTTTGAGCAGGGGAGTTATATTCGGCTCGATGCCAGCTTGAGCCTCGAGAAGCCGGACAGCCGCTGGGCGGTCGATTTGATCGGCAGGAACCTGACCGACCGCAATATCCTGGCTGCGTTGGGGAGCTTTTATACGGCATCGAAGCAGCAACCCCGGACGGTTGCCGTTCAGGCACGCTTTAGTTGGTAGCGAGTAAAATCCGCGCCCGGCGAGTCATTTCGCCTCCGCCGTCGCATGTACCTGAGGGCTGCTTCCCACGTGCTGTTCCGCGCGGTTGCGTGCCTCGTGGCCGTTGCGGCTGCGGCTGAAACAGTCGTTGATGGGCGCGCGATCGCCGACGAGCAGCAAGGCGCAAACTGGCTCTCCTACGGCCGCACCTATGCCGAGCATCACTACAGTCCGCTGACCGGCATCAACGCCGGCAACGTCAGGCAACTCGGCCTGGCGTGGTTCGTCGATCTGCCG
>VBNY01000175.1 GCA_005877705.1 Gammaproteobacteria bacterium | reverse complement strand
CCGCAGCGGATGCGGTCGTCACGACCGCTTCCGTCCCGGGCCGGCCCGCCCCCAAGATCATCCTGCGCGCGGCCGTCGAGCGCATGAGGCCCGGCTCGGTGATCGTGGACATCGCCGCCGAGCAGGGCGGGAACTGCGAGCTCACACGCGCCGGGGAGACCGTGGAGCACCGCGGGGTGAAGATCGTCGGGCCCGTGAACCTGCCGGGCGAGCTGGCCTATAACGCGAGCGAGATGTACGCGCGCAACCTCCTCAATTTCCTCAAGCCCGCCCTCGCCAAGGGCGAGCTCGCCATCGATTGGAACGATGAGGTGTTTGCGCAGTCGTGCCTGACGCACGCCGGGCAGATCAAACACGAACCCACGGCCAAGGCGCTGCAAGGCAACAAAGGCTGAACCACATGACCGGTATCGTTGCGCTCTATATTTTCATGCTCGCCGCCTTCACCGGCTATGAGGTCATCTCGCGCGTGCCGGTCATCCTGCACACGCCGCTGATGTCCGGATCGAACTTCGTGCACGGCATCGTGCTTGTCGGGGCGATGGTCGCCCTGGGCGGCGCGCAGACGCCGCTGGAGAAGACGATCGGCTTCATCGGCGTGCTGCTCGCGGCCGGCAACGCCGTCGGCGGTTACGTCGTGACGGAACGCATGCTGGAGATGTTCAAGTCGAGCGGCGCCCGGCGCAAGGGTGCGGCGCCGGAGAAGCACTGATGCCAGCCGCGCTGTCGGCGGACTCGCTGATCCAGGCGAGTTATTTCGTGACCGCCGTGCTGTTCATCATGGGCTTGAAGCGGATGAGTTCGCCCGTGACGGCACGCAGCGGCATTCTCTGGGCGGGCGCCGGCATGCTGGTCGCGACGCTCATCACGTTCCTGTTCCCGGGCATGACCAACTTCCCGCTGATCATCGCCGCCATGGTCGTCGGAGGGAGTCTCGCGTGGTGGAGCGGCAAGCGCGTGGCCATGACAAACATGCCGCAGATGATCGCCCTCTACAACGGCATGGGCGGTGGCGGAGCCGCGGCGATCGCGGCGGTGGAGCTCTATCGAGGCGAAGCACAGAACTACGCCACCTCGACCCTGGCGGTAGTGGGCGGGATCATCGGCGCGGTCTCCTTCAGCGGCAGCGCCATCGCCTTCGGCAAGCTGCAGGGCCTGATCACCCGCAGCATCCGCTTCAGCGGACAGCAGATCCTGAATCTGCTGCTGCTCGCGGCGGCCGCCGGACTCGGCGGGCTCGTGGCATTCCATCTCAATGCATCGCCCGCGGTCGTGACGGGGTTCTTCGTGCTCGCGTTGCTGCTGGGTCTCACGATGACGCTGCCGATCGGCGGCGCCGACATGCCGGTAGTGATCTCGCTGTACAACGCGCTCACCGGACTCGCGGTCGGCTTCGAGGGGTTCGTACTGAACAACGCCGCGATGATCATCGCGGGCACGGTGGTCGGCTCCGCCGGCACGCTGCTCACCCAGTTGATGGCGAAGGCGATGAACCGCTCGCTCGGCAACGTGCTGTTCTCCGGCTTCGGCGACACGGGCAGCGCAGCAGTCGGCGAGGTGCAGGGAAGCCTGAAGCCGATCGAGGCGGCCGATGCCGGTGTGATGATGGCCTTCGCGCAGAAGGTCATCGTGGTTCCCGGCTACGGCATGGCCGTGGCCCAGGCCCAGCACAAGATCTGGGAATTGTGCCAACTCCTCATCGATCGCGGCGTGACCGTGAGATTCGCGATCCACCCCGTGGCCGGGCGCATGCCGGGGCACATGAACGTGCTGCTCGCGGAGGCGGGTGTGCCCTACGACCTGATCGCGGACCTGGAGGAAATCAACGCGGAGTTCGAGACCGCCGATGTGGCGCTCATCATCGGCGCGAACGACGTGGTGAATCCCGTTGCGCGCACCGACAAGTCGAGCCCGATCTACGGCATGCCGATACTGAATGCCGACAAGGCGAAGAACGTCATCGTCATCAAGCGCGGCAAGGGCGCCGGCTTCTCCGGCATCGAGAACGGGCTGTTCTATCTCGACAACACCCGCATGCTCTACGGAGACGCACAGAAGGCCGCGGCCGAGCTGATCCAGGCGATCAAGGCGGTCGATTGATAGCAAAACTCACGAGACCGGTAATCGCTGCCGTCATCGCGCTGAGTGCACCCGCGCTGCACGCGGCATTGCCAGCAGCCGCGGAGCAACCGCCGAAGAAACCGCTGACGATGGCGGAGGCGCTGGCGGCGTCCACCCCCGCGGAGTGGCGGCCGCTCGATCCACGCAACACCGTGTATCTGGAGCTTGCCGCGGGGCGGGTCGTCATCGAGCTGGCGCCGCGATTCGCGCCACACTACGTCGCGAACGTCGAAGCGCTCGCGCGCGAGGGGTATTTCGACGGACTCTCGATCATCCGCGCGCAGGACAACTACGTCGTGCAATGGGGCGACCCGGATGGCAAGAGGCCGATCCGCACCGCCCAGCGCACGCTGGCAGCGGAATTCGAGCGCGCCGCGCGAAGCCTGCCGTTCACGCCGCTCCCCGACCCGGACACGTATGCGCCGGAGGTTGGTTTCTCGGACGAATTCCCGGTCGCGGTCGACCCCAAGCTCGGAAGAGCCTGGCTCGTGCACTGCTACGGCATGGTAGGCGCGGGGCGCGACAACGATGTCGACAGCGGCGGCGGCACCGAGCTGTACGTCGTCATCGGCCATGCTCCCAGACACCTCGATCGAAACGTGACGCTGCTCGGCCGCGTGGTGCAGGGCATGGAGCTGTTGTCGACGCTGCCGCGCGGCACCGGCCCACTCGGCTTCTACGAGCAGCCGGAGCAACGAGTGCCGATCAAGTCCGTGCGAGTAGCGGCGGACGTGCCGGAGGCGCAACGCACTGAGCTCGAGGTGCTGCGCGCGGATACACCGAGCTTCGCGGCGTATGTCGAGGCGCGCCGCAACCGCCACGAGGAGTGGTTCAAAGTGCCCGCCGGTCGCCTCGACATATGCAACATGCCGGTGCCGGTACGGGCGCGCGCGGCGGCCAGCGCCGCCAAATAGTTCAAGCACGGCATTCAGCGTCACCCGGTCGAGTCGAGCCCTGATTTCCCCGAGGGCGGTTAGGTTAGCCCCTCGGCCGCCGCTGCGCGCGCTGCAGCTGCCGCTCGCGTATGTGCTGCAGCATCTGCTTGCGCTCGGCGGGAGTGGCGTTGCCCCAGCGCTCGCGCAGCGCCTTGCGCCGCTCGGGCGGCAGCTGCTGGAACTTGCGGAAATTCTGCCGCACGACCGCCTGCTCGTCCGGCGGGAGCGATTTGAACTTCTCCCAACGCTCGCGCAGCACCCGCCGCTGATCGGGGGGCAGCGCGCGCCACTTCTGGAAGCGCTGTCGTGCCAACTCCTTCTGGTCGGGCGACATTCCCAGCCAACGCCCGCTGCCGCGCGCCAGCGCCTGCTGACGCGCCGGCGGCAGGCTGCTCCACTGGCCCTCGAAGCGCGACAGCAGCTTCTGCTGCTCGGGCGAGAGACTCGACCAGCCAACCCCCGCGGGCGCGTTCGGCGGCGCGCCCTGCTGCGCTTGCGCAAACGCCGGCGCCGCCGCCGCGAGCAGCAGCGCGAGCACCAACGATTGCCACTTGCTATTCATCGCCTGTCGTCTTTCGAGATCCGTGCGGCGGGGCCGCGGGTGCGGGCGGTTTCGCCTCGACCCCCGCCGGCTTCGCCACCTTGCCAATATCCGTGCGCGCGAGATAGTCGATCCACGAGCCGTCCTCGGACTGTGCCGCATCCGATGAGGGGTCCACGCTGCCGAGAAACTCGAGCAGCCCCTCATCGAGCGCCGGGTCGCCCGGTTTCCTGGAGTCGTCGGCGCGGCCGGCCTCGAGGCCGAGCGCGAGCGCCGCCAGTGCCAGCACGAGCCGGGTCCGCCGATTCAACATCAGCCGTTCGTCTCGCCGCTCACATCCGGCTGGTCCACCGCCCACTCGTAAAATGAGCCGTCCCATCCCTCGATCAGCTCGAGCCCTTCACCGTCCGCCAGCAGATCGAGATCCTCCACCGTCGAGTGCACACCCTCGGCCACGGGCAGTTCCCCTTGCGGCTGGCGATGCCACAGGACCGTTGTCAGGAGCAGCGCCGCTGCCACCGCGCCCGCGGTCGGCATCAGTGCAAAGCTGCGCCACAAGGCCGGGCGGCGCCTGGCTGCCTCCGCGACCGCCGCCTGGCGCGCCTGGTTCAGGCGCGAGCGAATGCGACCGTCGATGCGCAGCACATCCTCCTCGAGCACCGCGCGCGCGCGTCGCTCGAAATCCATTGATGGTTCCGTGTTCGGGCTCATACGTAGAGCTCCCCGAGTTGCTCGCGCAACGTCTGTAAGGCGCGAAAGTAGTGTGTCTTGACGCTGCCTTCGGAGCAGCCCATCGCGCGTGCCGTCTCGGCCACATCGAGTCCCTCGAGGGTACGCAGCAGAAATACCTGCTGCTGCCGCCGCGGCAACTGCGCCAGTGCCTTCTCCAGCGCTCGCATCGCCTCCTCGATCTCCAATTTGCGCACCGGCGGCGGGTCGGGGCTCGGCGCCTGTGCGATCGGATCCGGCTCCTCGTCCTCATCGTCCCCACGGAACGGCAGCCAGGCCATCACGCGCGCGCGCACCGTGCGCCGGCGCTGCATGTCGCGGATGCGGTTCTCGAGAATGCGATAGAAGAGCGGCTTCCACTCCTCGGCGGGCCGGTCCGCATAGGCGCGAGCGAGCTGCAGCATCGCGTCCTGCACCGCATCGAGCGCGTCGTCCTGATGCCGCAGCGCCGCCAGTGCGATCTTGAATGCCTTGAGCTCGACGCCGGCCAGAAACTGGTTCAGCGTGCGCGCGCGAGCGTTGGCAGACGAATCCGACAGGTCCACGTCGCCGTGCGGTGCCACCGGCATGCTATAAGGCGAGGCGAGCGTAGCAAACTCGGACATGACTGGTATAACGCGCGTGCGTCCACCCCGGTTGACCGCCTGAAGATCAGCACAACTCATTGATTTCAGCTCAGATCATGACGGCCCCCGGGGTTCTTCGTGTCGCGCTCGACATGCCGCTCGGGCGCCTGTTCGACTACCTGCCCCCGGCACCCCTGGCGGCGGATTTCGCCATCGAGCCGGGAGTGAGAGTGGGGGTGCCGTTCGGCCGTCAGCGCCTCGTCGGCGTCGTCATGGAAAGTGCCCGCTGCTCGGAGGTTCCTGCCGAGCGCCTGAAGGCCGTGCTGCAGGTTCTGGACCCGATCCCGGTGTTTGACAGATCGGCGCTCGAGCTCCTTCGCTGGGCGGCGGAGTACTACCATCATCCCATCGGACAGGTGTTGGCAGCCGCGCTGCCGAAAGCACTGCGGCTGGGCGCTGAAGTGCGCGCCAGCGAAGAACGCTGGATCGCGACCGCGCAGGGGCGGGAAGCACTCGCCCGAGGAGACCCGCGGCGAGCGCCGAAGCAACGCGAGCTGCTTGCTCACCTCGTCGAGCATGACGGTGCCCTCGCCGACACGTTGAGCGAAACGATGGCGGGCTGGCGGGATGCCGCACGGTCGCTGGCGGCACGCGGCTGGATCGCTTCCACCGAAACGCCGGTCACGAACACGACCGCTCCGTTGGAAATACGCGCGCCGGCTCTGGAGCTGCGCGAGGAGCAGACGGTGGCGGTCGAGCGAGTGTGCGAGTCGCTCCAGCGCTTTGGCGCATTCGTGCTCCACGGAGTCACCGGCAGCGGTAAGACGGAGGTCTACCTGCGCCTCGTCGAGCGAGTGCTCGAGCAAGGCCGGCGGGCGCTGGTACTGGTGCCCGAGATCGGCCTCACACCGCAGCTCGTCGGCAGGTTCCGCGACCGTTTCGACACGCCCATGGCGGTGTTGCATTCCGCTCTTACGGACCACGAGCGGCTGTTGGCCTGGCGAGACGCCTTCAGCGGTCATGCGCGCGTCGTGCTCGGCACGCGCTCGGCGGTGTTCGCTCCGGTCCCGGAGCTCGGCATCATAATCGTCGACGAAGAGCACGACGCCTCGTTCAAACAACATGAGGGAGGCTTTCGGTATTCGGCACGGGACTTGGCCGTGGTGCGCGCGCGGCGTGCCAACGTGCCCGTCCTGCTGGGCTCGGCCACACCGGCCCTCGAGACGTTGCACAACGTGGCCGGTGGTCGTTACGAGCGTCTGACGCTGCAACACCGGGCGGCGCAGGCAGCGCCGCCACGCATGAGTTTGGTGGATCTGCGCACGAACGCCGTGCACTCCGGCCTCTCGACTCCCGCGATTCAGGCGATCGAGCGGCATCTGCGCGAAGACGGCCAGGTGCTCGTGTTCCTGAATCGCCGTGGCTACGCACCTACTCTGCTGTGCACGGCGTGCGGGTGGATCGCTCCCTGCCGCGATTGCGACGCACGCCTGACCGTGCACCGATCCGCGGGACGGCTGCGTTGTCACCACTGTGGGGCGGACTCGCCATTGCCAGCGCGTTGCCCGCAATGCGGCTTTACCGTGAAACCGGTCGGACAGGGAACTGAGCGCATCGAGGAGACGCTGACCGCCCTCTTCCCGGGCGTGACTCTCGCGCGGCTGGATCGCGACGTTGTCAGAAGACGCGGCGATATGGAGGAAGTCGTGCGCCGCATGTCCTCGGGCCAGGCGCGCATCCTCGTGGGCACTCAGATGGTCACGAAAGGACACGACTTCCCCAACGTAACGCTGGTGGTGGTTCTCAATGCGGACCAGGGCCTCTTCAGCAGCGATTTTCGCGCGCCCGAGCGGCTAGCACAGACGATCGTGCAGGTGGCGGGGCGCGCGGGGCGCGGGAGCAGGCCGGGCGAGGTATTGATCCAAACCGAATTCCCCAGCCATCCTCTGCTGCTCAGCCTGCTTGCGGAAGGATACGACGGGTTTGCGCACACGGCGCTCGCGGAGCGGGCGCAGGCCTCGTGGCCGCCGTTCAGCCGGCTCGCCGCCGTGCGTGATTCGGCGAAGACGGCCGAAGCCGCGCTCGAGTTTTTGACCGACGCCCGCAAGCTGGCGCGCGACGCTTCTCGGAGCGTGCGCCTGCTGGGTCCGGTACCGGCGGCGATGGCCAAACGCGCCGGCCGCTACCACGCGCAGTTGCTTCTCGAGAGCGCAGATCGCTCGAGCCTGCACCAGTTCCTGGATTCATGGCTCCCCCGGATCGAGGAGCTGCCGAGCGCGCGGCGCGTGCGCTGGGCTCTCGATGTCGACCCGATCGAGCTGTTTTAGCGCGCCGCCGTGAGCGACACCGCTCGACGCAACAAAGCTGCGGCGATCCGGGAGACGGCTTCGGGTAAACTTCGGCGCCTTCCAGGCCTGAGCCTCGCGCCCCCGTGAAACAGCAACTTGAGCAGCTCCTGCTGACCGCCCTGAGCAAGCTCGTGGGCAGCCTCTTGCCACCAACGTCGCGCTACGGCTGGCGAAGCCGGCGAAACGCAACTCGCGCGAGCTGGCGCAGGCGATCGTCGCCGCGCTGCCCGCCAGCCCGCTGGTTGCGCGCACGGAGGTTGCCGGAGCCGGCTTCATCAACTTCTTTCTGACCGCGGAAGCTTACGCGCTCGAGCTCGCCGGCATCCACGAGCTTGGCGAGCGCTACGGCCGCAGCAATCTCGGCCAGGGCCAGCGGGTGCTGGTGGAGTTCGTCTCCGCGAACCCGACGGGTCCGCTGCACGTGGGTCACGGACGCCAGGCTGCGTACGGGGCGACGCTCGCCAACATTCTCGTCGCGGTTGGCTTCGACGTCGCTCGCGAGTACTACATCAACGACGCCGGGCGGCAGATGGACATCCTCGCCGTAAGCGTGTGGCTGCGGTATCTGGAGCTGTGCGGGGAGGAGCTGCCCTTCCCGGCAAACGGCTACCGGGGTGATTACGTCCATCCCCTGGCGCGCAAACTCCACAGCAGGGTCGTCGAAAAACTGCGGCGTCCGACGTCCGGCGTGCTCGCGAATCTACCAGCCGATGCCCCCCTGGGGGACAAGGAAGCGTACATCGACGCGCTGATCGAGCGCGCGCGTCAGCTGATCGGCGCCGATGGTTTCCGGGAGGTCCTGGAGCTTTCGCTGCAGGAGATGCTGGTGGACATTCGCGACGACCTCGAGCAGTTCGGCGTCGTCTTTGACCGCTCTATCGGCAGGATGGCGCCGTCTGGTTCCGGGCATCCGACTTCGGAGACGAGAAGGACCGCGTGGTGGTGCGCGAGAACGGCCAGAAGACCTACTTTGCTTCCGATATCGCCTATCACCTGGAGAAGCGCGAACGGGGCTTCGAGCGCCTGATCGACGTATTGGGCGCCGATCATCACGGCTACATCGCGCGCGTACGCGCCGGAATGGTTGCGATGGGCGAGCCGGGCGAGTGCCTGGAGGTGAATCTGATCCAGTTCGTGAGTCTGTTCCGCGGCGGCGAGAAGATCCCCATGGGCAAGCGCGAGGCGCAGTTCGTGACGCTGCGCCAGCTGCGCGAGGAGGTCGGCAACGACGCCTGCCGCTTCTTCTACCTGATGCGCAGCCACGACCAGCCTCTCGACTTCGACCTCGAGCTCGCCAAGTCGCGCACGAACGAGAACCCGGTGTACTACATCCAGTACGCGCATGCTCGCGTTGCGAGTGTCATGAAGCAGCTCGCGGCCCGGGGGCTGAGCTTCGATCGCGGGGATGGGCTGGCAAGCGCCACGCTGCTCGGTGGCGCGCACGAGCAAGCCGTGCTCAACAGCCTGGCGCGCTTTCCGGAAGTGCTGGAGCAGGCAGCCGTCAACCGCGCGCCGCACGCGCTCGTGCACTATCTGCGCGAGCTTGCGAATGCCTTCCACACGTACTACAACGCCGAGCAGTTCATCGTGAGCGAGCCGCAGCTGCGCAATGCGCGGCTCGCGTTGGTGCTGGGCGTGCAGCAGGTGATTCGCAATGGCCTCATGCTGCTCGGCGTCTCCGCGCCGGAGAGTATGTGAGGCTGTTACCCAAGCCATGGCGAGACTGACGACTCGGGACTACAAGAGCGCCCAACGCCGCGCGCTCGACTTTGGGCGGCTGCGGGAGTTCGGCGCGGGGGTGCTGGTCGGGGCCGTGCTCGCCAGTGCGCTGTTCGTCTACATGGGTGGCAAGCGGTTGGCGACGCAGGAGGCGGCGGAAGAGCCGCGTCCCGAGCCGCAGCGCGTGGCGCCCGAAGCGGCAGATCCCACCGCCGCGGGCACAGGCCAGGCTCCGGAGAAGTACGACTTCTACGAGATGCTGCCGAACTTCGAAGTGGTGGTGCCGGAGAAAGACAAGGAGGTCAAGCGCGATCTTCCGGCCACCGCGCGCATCGAGCGGCCCGGCGTGTACGTTCTGCAAGCGGGCTCGTATCGCAACCAGTCGGATGCCGACCGCGTTCGCGCGCAACTTGCGCTGCAGGGAATCGACGCCAAGGTCCAGCGCGTGGCCGTGGATGCCGATGTCTGGCATCGCGTGCGCATCGGCCCGGTCACCCGGCTCGAGGATCTCAACAAGCTGCGCAAGCAGCTGCAGGCCGCGGAGATCGATGCGCTCGTGATCCGCGTGGGAGATTGACTTCGCCGCTCACCCCGTCTCCGTAGACGGAGAGCGGCGCAAGCGCGGTGCCTGCGCGGCGAGCGCGCGCTCGAGCTCCGCCGCCGGCACCGGTCGCGAATGCAGGTAGCCTTGCGAGTATTTGCATTTGAGCTTGCCCAGCAGCGCGAGCTGCCCCGTCGTTTCGACACCCTCGGCCACCACCGCAAGGTTGAACGCTGAGGCGAGGCCGATGATGCTCGACACGAGCGTCACGCTGGCGCGGTCGCTGGGCAGGCCGCTGATGAACGAGCGATCGATCTTCAGCACATCCACCGGAAGCTTCGAGAGCAGCCCGAGTGATGAATAGCCGGTGCCGAAGTCATCGATGGCGATGCGCATCCCCGCGGCCCGCAGCTCGCGCAGCTTGCGGTTCGCGCCCTCCACATCGTGCAGCAGCCCGGTCTCGGTGATCTCCAGATCGAGCCCGTAGCCGCCGGCGCCGCAGTTCGCCGCCGCCGCATGCACGTACTCGGCGAAGTTGCGCCGCCTGATCTGCTGGGCCGATACGTTCACCGCGACCCGCACCGGCCCGAGCCCGGCCGCACGCCAGCGGCGGCAGTCCTCCGCGGCCTTGCGCAGCACCCACTCCCCGACCGCCACGATCATGCCCGACGATTCGAGCACGGGCAGGAACAGCGCCGGGTGCTGCAGGCCTTGTTGGGGATCATGCCAACGCAGCAGCGCCTCGACGCTCTCGATGCGCCCCGTTGCGATGTGGATCTGCGGTTGATAGTGCAGCAGGAACTGCTGCTCATCGAGCGCCGCCCGCAGCTTGTGCTCGAGACTGAGCCGCTCGGCGATATCGCTGTGCATCTGGATCTGGTAGTGCAGGTATTGCTCGCCGGATTCCTTGGCCTGCTTGAGCGCCGCCTCGGCGCGCTGCGCCAGGGTGTTGCCGTCCTGGCCGTCGACCGGATAGCGGGCGATGCCCGACTTGAACGAGGCGCGTAGCGCGCGGCCCTCGATGTGGAACACCTCGTGAAACACGGTGCTCTCGAGCAGCGTGGTGACGTTCTCGGCCGAGGACTCGAGCTGCGACAACACCAGCACGAAGGTTCCGCCCCCCAGGTAACCGATGCGCTCGTCATCTTCCAGTTGGTGTTTGAGACGCTCCGCAACCCGTTGCAGCAGCAGATCGCCGACATGGCGGCCGAAGCTGTCGTTGACGTTGCCGAGGTGGATGACGTCGAAGGCGACTATCGTCGGTGAGGCTTGCGGAGCGACACGGTTGCGCAGCAGCTTGTCGAGACGCTCACAGAACACAGCGCGAACGACAGGTTGGCGGTCATGTCCTGCAGCAGGCGCAGCTCCTCATCGCTCAACAGACCGCTCTCGCGGGAGGCGAGCGACAGCGCTCCGATGCGCGCGCCATCGACGCTGAGCGGCAGCGCGACCACGAATTTGAAGCCGCGCCACACCGCTGCGTCACGCCCGGCGGCGGCCGGCTGCGCCTGGGTCAGATCGGTGTAGAGCGTGATCTCGCCGCTGCGCAGCGCGCGGCCGATGAGACTCGAGTCGGATTCGGTGTCGTCGGCAATCGCAAACTCCAACTGTCCGTCGTCGGCGGCCAGGCTCGCGCCAAGCCGATGCCAAGGCACCGCGCGGCGCCCGTCCGCCGAGACCAACGAGATCATCGCGTGCTCATAGCCTCCAAGCTGCACCGCGAGCCGGCATGCCTCGCGTAGCAGCTCGTCACGCTCGCCGATGCGGACCGCCGCCGCGTTGACGCCACTTTGCATCTGCAGCATGCGCGTCAGCCGCGCGATGCGCTCCTGCTGCTGCTTGCGCTCCGTGATGTCACGATGCGTGCCGCGAAAGCCGCGCACGCTGCCGTCCGGCGCGATCAAGGCAAGCAGGTTGCCCTCCAGCCAGCGGAACTCGCCGTCGGCGTGGCGCCAGCGGGCGACGATCCCGGTCGCAGTGCGCCGCTCGCTGTTGAGGCGCTCGAGAGTCGCCACGAAGGGCGCGCGGTCATGGTCATGCAGGAAACCCTCGAAAGGCGCTCCGATCACGTCCTTGACGGCGAGCCCGAGCGCGCCCCGGACGGACTCGCTGCTGAACACATAGCGCCGCTGCGAGTCCAACTCCCAGATCCAGTCCTGCGCGGTGTCGACTATGTCCCGCAGACGCTGCTCGCTGTCGCGGATATGACGTTCGGCGGTCAGCCGCCGGACGCGCTCGCTGACCTCGCGCAGCGCGCGCCGCACCGCCGGAACGAGCCGCGCCGGGTTGGTTTTCAACACGTAGTCGACGGCACCTCGCTTCAGTGCCTCGATGGCGCGCTCCTCGCCGATCGTCCCCGACACGAAGATGAACGGAATATGCGGCGCCTCGTGCCGCGCGATGTCGAGAGCGCTGAGACCGTCGAACGCCGGCAGCGTGAAGTCCGAAAGGATGATGTGCGGGCGGAAGCGCAGCAGGGCGGCGCGGAAGCGCTCCTCCGTATCGACCCTGAGGTGCGCACAAGGGATGCCGCCGTCGGCGAGCTGCCGGACCACGAGCTCCGCTTCGACGGGGACGTCCTCGACGATCAGCACTCGCAGACCCTGTGGCACCGAATCCCCCTAGCTCACCCGCGCGTGTGCAAGCGACCGGTTGGCCGAAGGTCGCACGGGCCGCCGCTAGTGAAGCGTGAGCCACGCGATTCGGACCGGTTACACTCGAGCTTGTATAGAAACGCGCGGGCCAGGCCTGAGGTACCCGAATCGCTGGGTGATTACTCACCCATACTGTCCGGGAAGGTGGAGATATCTCACCCGCCGTAAGGATCTCGTTCTGGTATCGGTAACGGCTTCGATCCTCGGCTGATGGGATCGATCCTCCTGGAACAGCATCAATCCTCGCTGATGTTGCGAAAATCGACTCCCAGAGAGCGCAGCTTGCGATATAGGTGCGTGCGCTCCATACCCACCCGTTTGGCGAGCTGGCCCACCTTGCCGTTGCATAACAGGAGCTGCTGCTGCAGGTAGGCGCGCTCGAACTGCTCGCGCGCCTCGCGCAGCGGGAGCGCCAGCAGGTCTTGCTTGACGAGCGGCTCGCCGGGCGGGGCCTGGACCGCGAGCTCCCGCTCGATCTCCTCGAGCCGGATTTCCTCCGGCCCCCCCTGGATCAACAGCCGATGCACCAGGTTCTTGAGCTCGCGCACGTTGTCCGGCCACGGATAGTTGCGCAGGCGGTTCTGGGCGGCCACGCTGAAACGGCGGAAGGGCAGCCCCTCCGTGTCCACGAGGCGATCGACGTAATGGCGCAGCAGCTCGGGGACATCTTCGGCGTAGTCGCGCAGCGGCGGCACACGCACGATCAACATGTTCAGGTGCGCGAGCAGATCACGCCGAAAACTCTCCGTCCCGGCGCGATTCTCGATCCCCGGCTGCGCCGCCGACAGCACCCGGGAGCGCAACCCGACCGGCTCCACGCCGCCGAGGCGCGTGAAGCGCCCCGACTCGAGCACCCCGACGAGCAACCGCTGAACCGACGCCGGCAGGTCCTCGACCTCATGGATGAACAGAGTGCCCTCGCCGGCCTCCTCCAGAATGCCGGTTCGCTTCGCCCCACCCGGCTCCTCGCGACCGAACAGCCGCTCTTCCGCATCCGCCTCGCGCAGACTGCTCGCGATGAGAGTCAGGAACGCCGCCCCGGCTCGCGGGCCGCGCTCGTGCAGATAGCGCGCAAAGGCTTCGCGGCCCGATCCGGGCTCGCCGACCAGCAGCACCGAGGACTGGTTGGCCGCGATCTGCTGCAGCTCGGCGCGCAGCTGCTGCATCACCTTGCTCTTACCCACCGGAACCATGAGCGGCGGCACCAGCAGCCTGCCCGACTGCCGGCGGCGCTTGCCCGCATCGAGCGCGCGCTCCACGGTGCGCAGCAGCTTCGCGAGCGACAGCGGCTTTTCCACGAAATCGAACGCTCCGAGCCGGGTGGCCTCCACGGCCGTCTCGACCGTGCCGTGGCCCGACATCATCACGACGGGACAACCGTCGGTCGCCGACGAAGACCACTCGCGCAGCAGGCTGATCCCATCGATATCCGGCATCCAGATGTCGAGCAACACTAGATCGGGCGTTTGACGGGCGCGCGATGCGCGCGCCTGTGCGGCATTGGCGGCGACATCCACCTCATAGCCTTCTTCGGAGAGGATCTCCTTCAAGAGGCCGCGGATATCCGCCTCGTCATCGACCACCAGAATGTGTGGACCGCTCATGCCGTTCCCCTTCGCAACTGCTCTCGCCGCTCGCGCGCGCCTCCGGTGGCGGAACGTGTGCTGTCCTTCACTGGCAGCACGACGCGCACGCGTGCGCCACCCTCCGGTCGATTATCTGCATCGATCCGCCCGCCGTGCTCCTCGACGATCTTCTTCACGATCGCAAGCCCGAGGCCGGTGCCCTTCGGCTTGCTCGTGACGTAGGGGTCGAAGACCCGCCCGAGGAGCTCGCGCTGAAATCCGGGCCCATTGTCACATACGGTCACTACCGCGTAGACGACATCCCCGCCCGCGTCGAGCTGCGTGGCGATGTCGAGTGTCGGCTGCTTGATCCCGTCCAGCGCCTCGAGCGCGTTCGTCACCAGATTGTTGAGAATCTGTCTCACCCGGCCGCGGTCCCCTTCGATACCCTCGATTTTGTCGTCGAGCTCGAGGCGGATCAGAGCGCGCGGGTCCTGGGAGCGGTACAGCTCGGCCACCTCGGTGACCAGCTGGTTCAGGCTGAAGCGCGTGATGCTCATCTCGGGCGCACGCGCGTACTCGCTGAAGGCATTCACCATCTGTTGCATGGTCTCCACTTGCTGCACGATCGTGTGGGTGGCGCGCTCGAGGATCTCCGCGTCGCGTGGGCTCATGCTGGCGAGCAGCCGCCGGCGCAGGCGCTCGGCCGAGAGCTGGATGGGGGTGAGCGGGTTCTTGATCTCGTGCGCCAGCCGCCGCGCGACCTCGCCCCAGGCCGCATCCCGCTGAGCCTGCAGCAGCGCCGTGATGTCATCGAAGACGATGACATACCCCATGTCGCTGTCCTCTCCCGGCAGCGGCGTGCACGCACACATCAGCGTGCGGCGGCCCGCCTCGCCGTCGAGGTCGAGCTGCTCGCGCCACTCTTCACGCCCGCGGGCAAAGCGCACCGCAAGCGCCGCCACGAACTGGCCGAGCCGCTCGTTGCTCGCGGCGAGCTCGGGCAGCGAGCGGCCGGTGGCTGCTGACAGGTCCGTGCCCAGGATAGCCCCCGCCGCCTCATTCGCCATGCGCACGGTCAACGCGCGATCGATCGCGAGCACGCCGGTCGAGAGCCTCGCCAGAATGATGGCGAGCCGTTCGCGCTCGCGCTCGACGGCCTGCTGGCTCCTGGTGGCTTCCTCGTGTGCGCGCCGCAGGCGCTTGGTCATGTCATTGAAGGAATGCACGAGAAAGCCCATCTCATCGCGCGACGGCAGCGGCAGACGGGTGCCGAAGTCGCCCTTGCCCACTGCGCGGGTGCCGGCCATGAGGTCCTGCACCGGGCGCACCAGGCGCTGCGCCGAGAAGATCGCGCCGTAAATGGCCGCGAGCATCGCCAGCAGCAGCACCAGGGTCAGCGTGAGGCGGAAGCTGTTCTTCAGCAGCTCGCGCATCGCCGCCAGCTCCCCGTACTGGGAATACGAGCGCTGCACGGCCTCTGACAGCGCGGCGAGCTGCGCCGGAACCGTATAGATCGCGACGACGTAGCGGTTGTCCGCATTGGCCGACGAGTCGCTGAGGGGAGCGGCCGTGCGAATGATGTACTTGCCGCCGGCCTGCGGCTCGAGGCTGACGTAGGGCCGCAGCTGGCTCACCTGCCTCAGCAGATCCGACGGCGGCCTCGAAGGCATGGGCTCGAGAGGGTTCTCGAGGCTCGCGGCGATGATGCGCTCGTGCTCGCCGAACAGCACGATTTCCAGCCCCTCCATCGCACGGCGCTCATCGTCGAGGCGCTCCTGGATGTCGGCCGGCTCGGACTTGGCGAGCGCGCGAGCCAGCGCCTCGGTGCGCGCCGAGTACTCGCGCATGCGCAGATTGAGGGCTGCGCGTGACAGCACGAGAGCGTCGTTCAGGCCCTGTTTCACCTCGACCCGGAACCAGCTGTCGATGCCGTGATCGAGGAACTCGAGCGAGGACAGGTACACGATCAGCAGCGGCGCGACGACCAGGGCGCCGAAGATGCTCACGGTGCGGGCCGTGAGGCGCGAGCCCGGCACGTGATTGCGGTAGTCGCGCACGAGTTGCCACAGCTTGCGTGCGAGCAGCGCGCTCAGCGCGATCACGCCGATCACGTTGAGCAGCAGGATCCACGGCTGCAGGCGTCCGAACTCCGAGGAGTTCTGGACACTCTTGGCGAGCAGCAGCAGCGCGCCGCCACCGATCGCCGCCCACACAACGAGCAGCGTCGTGCTGCCCCAGCGCACGCGCCGTGGCGGTTCGCCGTTCACACCGGGAGTGACCATGAGTACCACTCGCTCGCGCGATGCCAGTCATTGGTCCAGAACAGCAGCGCGCGCAACGAGGCCGGCAGCCGTCCGCGGCGAACGCCCGCGCGCACGCTGATGATGTAGTTGCCGCCATCGAGCTGCGGCTCGACCAGTATGGGCCACCCGTCCACCTTGCCGAGATAGGCCAGAGCCTCCTCCAGCGTGGGGAAAGTCTGCTGCTGCCCGCTGCGCACGTCGCGGACCACATAGCGGTCGCTCACTGCGTGATAGGCGAGCTCGCGGCGCAGAGTCAGCTCCACGATATTCGCGTCGAACCAGAATCGCCGCTCGCGATCGACGCGGGTATCGAGATCAAACGTCAGTGTGACCCCGTCACGCAAGGCGTTCCGGATGCCGGGGTTTACCGGATACTCCACGCGCGCGTGCAGGAGGAATACGCCGCGGTCGACGTTCACATACGCGTAGCGAACCTCGAGCACCCCATCGAGCGTGTCTGCATAGGCCAAAGCCCCCCATCCCACGATAAGTACTGCGCAAGCCAGTGACTTGTCTCGCGGGCGAAAGTCGCACCTTTCGCCCGCCCCGCAGCGCAGGCACTTCGCTCGTCTGCTGAAAGCGCCGCAGGCGACTTTCAGCCAATGGGTAAGACGGCGTAGCATGGATGCAACGACAGACTGCGCAATTTGGTTCGGGCGTAATGATAT
>VBNY01000456.1:2082-2398 GCA_005877705.1 Gammaproteobacteria bacterium | reverse complement strand
ACCCGCTCGAGGCCCACTGTGCCCTTGTCCGGCAGCTGGCGGATCAGCGCGGCGCTGAGGGTGTACAGTGGATGGCCGTCGGGACCCGTCTGGATGAGGTTGGCGTTGCGCGCCGCGTAGCCGGGATCATGCATCGGCTCCTCGACAGTGGTCGGCGCGCTGGCCTCGCGCTGCTCACCAGTCAGCAGCACGGAGCCCACGATCACGGCAATCACGGCGAGCACGGCGAAGATGCGGTAGATCATGGCGCCCTCTTGGTGCGGGCGCGGCTGGCAAGCAGGTAGTCGCATACCTCGCGAACGGCGCCCCAGCCACC
>VBNY01000456.1:0-2036 GCA_005877705.1 Gammaproteobacteria bacterium | reverse complement strand
CGACCTTGCGCATCAGCGGCACGTCCGGCACGTCATCGCCGACACAGGCGCACGCCGAGGTCTGCACCTTCAGGCGCGAGCACAGCCGCTCCAGCGCGACGACTTTGTCCGCCACACCCTGAAAGACGTGCTGCACGCCCAGCTCGCGACAGCGAGCGGCCACCATTTGCGAGCGTCTTCCGGAGATCACGGCCACTTCGATGCCCGCGGCAGCGAGTTGCCGGATACCGGGCCCGTCGCGCACATGAAACAGTTTGAGCGCCTCGCCGCGCGGCCCGAAATACAGCCGCCCATCCGTCAACACGCCGTCGACATCCAGCACCAGCAGGCGAATCGCGGCGGTGGCTCGGCGTGCCATGGGCGGGGACGCCAGGCTCCTCGTCAGACGACGCCGGCACGAAACAGGTCGTGCACGTTGAGCGCGCCGATGAGCCGCCCCTGCTCGTCGGCGACCGGCAATGCCGTGATGCGATGGACTTCCATGAGGTGCACGGCCTCGGCAGCGAGCTCGCGCGCTCCGATCGTCTTGCAGTTCGGCGTCATGACCACGCTCATCACGGTCGCATGCACATCGATCTGCTTGTCGAGCGCGCGCCGCAGGTCGCCATCCGTGAACACGCCGAGAATGCGATCCTCGCGATCGACCACAACGGTCATCCCCAGGCCCTTGCGCGACATCTCGAGCAGGCCGTCGCCGAGCGGCGCCTCCGGCCGCACGCGCGGAATGGCGGCTCCCGTGCGCATCATGTCCTCGACGTGCAGCAGCAGCTGCCTGCCGAGGCTCCCTCCGGGGTGAGCGCGGGCAAAATCCTGCTTGGTGAAGCCGCGCGCTTCGAGCACTGCCACCGCCAGCGCATCACCCATCGCCAGCGTCGCCGTGGTGCTCGCCGTCGGCGCGAGGTTGAGAGGGCAGGCCTCTTCAGGAACGCTCACGTCGAGCGTCACGCTCGCAGCGCGGCCGAGCGTGGAATCGGCTTTGCCGGCCATCACGATGAGCGGCACGGCGAGACGCTTCAGGTGCGGCAGCAGCAGCATGAGCTCGGGCGTCTCCCCGGAGTTCGAGATGGCGAGCACGACGTCGGTGCGCGTGATCATCCCGAGGTCGCCGTGACCGGCCTCCGCCGGGTGCAGGAAGAAGGCCGGGGTGCCGGTGCTGGCAAGGGTGGCGGCGATCTTGCGCGCGATGTGGCCGGATTTTCCCATGCCGGTCACGACGACCCGTCCCTGGCAGCCCAGGCAGATGCGGCACGCCTGTGCGAAACGCCCATCCAGGCGCGGCAGCAGCGCTTCGACCGCCTGGGCTTCGATGGTGAGCGCGCGGCGCGCGGAGGCGAGCAGCAGCTGCTCATCCGCGGCAACGGCAGGGGCGGTTTGCATGGCTTGCCGTGGCCAGCCGCTCAAGTGGAGGCGATTTCCATGCACGGCATTATAGGGAGCCCGTCCGGCCAATGTGCGTCCGCTGCGGGAAGCGCGCGCCGGCGGCGGTCCCTCTCAGCTCCCCTCGAGGCCCCCGGCCCGGTGAAGCCATGTAATATCCGCTTTCATGAACCCTGAGGAACTCGCCCAGCTCATTCGCGCCGGCCTGCCGGGGGCCGAGGTGTGGGTCCAGTCCGATGACAACACACATTTCTCGGCGCGAGTCGTGTCGCGGGAATTCACGGGCAAACGCAGCCTCGCGCGCCATCAGCTCGTCTACAAAGCGCTCGGCGAGCGCATGGGACGGGAGATCCACGCACTGTCGATCGAAGCGCTCACGCCCGACGAGTCGAGGTAAGGTCGATGAACCGGCATGCTTCGCGGGGAAAAGCCGCGTCTTTTCCCCGCGAGTTGAACACAGCCAGTGGGCTGGCCGCTGAAATGGCCGCTGCAGAACCGGCATGCTCGGCGGGCAGTCGCTCTAGGCCAAATAGGGTTGCCCAATGCTGTATGGTTCGGCGGCACGCGGGAGCCGGTTGGCGGCACAGGGAGCCACGCCTCCCTGTGCAAGCGCGTTGCGAAGAATTGCCGACCGCCCATACGGGCTGTGCAGCTTTTCA
>VBNY01000174.1 GCA_005877705.1 Gammaproteobacteria bacterium | reverse complement strand
TTATCCTGCTCGGACTTCGAGAGCTTGTCCTTCACCCTGCAGCCTACGTCGCCCACGTTCCTCCGAACCCCGCAGCCGTGAGCGAGGTGCTCAGGGCGTCTACCATCGCGCTGTTTGCGATGCTCGGCATCGAATGCGCGATGATTCCAGCCGACAGAGTTCGCGATCCCGCGCGCACGATTCCGCGTGCGACCCTTACGGGCACGCTACTCGTCGCGCTCATCTACATATGTATTTCCGTCATTCCCATGCTGCTCATCCCCCAGCCCGAGCTCGTCGCCTCCAATGCACCGTTTGCGGATCTGTTCAGCCGACTCCTCGGGAGCGGCTCCGGGCGCTGGGTGGCTGCATTCGTCATCATCAGCGGCCTTGGCGCATTGAACGGCTGGACACTCATCCTCGGCCAACTGACCCAGACACTGGCGAAGCACGGCAGTTTTCCGGCCGCGCTAGGCAAGGTGAATACGCACGCCGCACCGGCACGCGCGTTCGTGCTGACGGGCGCCGCCGCAAGTCTGATGCTGCTCATGAACTACAACCAATCCATGGCGGGAACCTTTACGTTCCTTAGCGTGGTGGTGACCGCCGCGAACCTACCGCTGTACATCGCCTGCTCACTGGCGGTCCTGGTGTTGTGGAGGCGCGGCGAGCTAGTACTTCCGGGTTCGCGCGCGTGGACTTGGTTCGCCGCCGCACTGCTTGCCACCGGGTACTGCATCGGGGTCTTCATTGGCGTCGGCACAAAGTCGTTGCTGTGGGCAATTGCCCTCGGAGCGGCCGGCGTGCCGGTGCACCTGTGGTACAGGCGCCGCCGTGCCAACGGATCAAGCGATTCCACGGGACGCTATTCCGTGGCGATTCGCGAGGAGCCTTAGAATCCGGAATACGCCATCGCCGACCGCTACTGCACGTGAGCCCTTATCGAAACTCGCACCGGGGGTACTGAGGTTTGACCGTCGGCGTATTGTTGGTGGTGCTAACGGGTGCGCTCTTGCACGCGAGCTGGAATCTGCTTGTCAAGGCCGGGCACGACACACGATTTGCAACAGCGGGGGTTTACATCGTTGCCGGCCTCATATCTGCGGTCGCGCTGCCCTTTCTTGCTACGCCGGCCCCGGCGAGCTGGCCGTACCTCGCCGCCTCTATGGGAACGGAGCTCATTTACAGCATCTTGCTGGCAGCTGTCTACCGAGACGGAGACCTGAGCCATGCGTATCCGCTGATGCGCGGGACCGCGCCGCTGCTGGTCGCGATAGGGAGCGGCACGCTGCTCGGGGAGCACCTGTCGCGAGCGGTCTGGATCGGTGTTGCGCTGGTCTCGTGCGGCATATTCGCGATGATCTTTGAGGTACGCTCGCAGCCCCGCTCTACAACAGCCACCCGGCTCGCGCTACTGAACGCGTTCGTGATCGCAGCCTATACCACCATCGATGGCCTCGGCGTCCGCGTCTCTGGTCAGCCGGTCGCCTACAGTCTCTGGCTTTTTGTGCTCATCGGGGTGCCCTGGCTGATCTGGGCTACGGCGCAGGGCCGTGCGCGCTGGGCGGAACTGCGCCACCAGATCCCGCCCGCCGCGGTCGGCGGCGCGTGCTCGCTCGCCTCGTACACACTCGCACTCTGGGCGATGACGCGCGCTCCAGTCGCGGCGGTCGCCGCCGTTCGGGAGGTCTCTGTCGTGTTCGGCACGCTGCTCGGGGCGATTGTTCTGCATGAGCGAGTGACCCGGGTGCGTGCGCTCGCAGCAGTTGCAATAGCCCTTGGTGTGTGGGCCATCCGCGCTCATTGACCGGAGGCACGACGTCGAGGATGCGCTGCCATGGTATAACCCGCGAGCGATGCCTTTGCGGCGGGCAAATGCGTCGGACAGCAGCTCCTAATGAATAAGACACTCACCGGCATACTCGCAGCGATCCTGCTCTCTACAGCGAGTGACGCGGCCTTTGCGCAGCGCCTGCCGGTGCTGCGGCAGATCGATCTGCCGCATCCTTACTACTATCGCGAGATGTTTCTGCCGCAGCTCACGAGCGGCGCGAGCAGTCTGACGTGGTCGCCGGATTCACGTGAGCTCGTTTACTCGATGGCTGGATCGTTATGGCGGCAGGCCGTCGGTTCCGCCGTGGCGCGGCAACTCACGGCCACTGCATCCTACGATTATCAACCTGACTGGTCCGCCGACGCGCGCCGGGTCGTGTACAGCTCGTATCGGAACGATGCCGTTGGGGTACTCGATATCGCAAGCGGCGCGAGCAGGCCGTTGCTGCAAAACGCCGCGGTCAATGTCGAACCGAGATTTTCGCCCGACGGCCAGCGCCTGGCGTTTGTCTCCACCGCCTTCAACGGCTTTGCCTCGCTGCGCGGGCCGGTGGGCATGAACCGCGTCTATGCTCGTGTGCCCGATGGCCGTGTCACGCCGGGTGACTTCATCGAGGCGATCAAGCGCGGCCGCACGTTCGCAACCAATGGCCCGTTGCTCGGCCTCACCCTGGGGGACGCTGCAATTGGCGATGAGCTGCACTTCGATCATCCCAAGCCCGGTGTTGCGTTCACGGCACGCCTGCAATCAATCATTCCGGTGGATCATCTGGATCTCATCTGCAATGGCAAGCCGGTCAGGGCCCTCATTCGTGGCAAAGCGGTGGTGCACGGCGATTATTCCGGGACGCTGGACCTGCGGCAGTCGGGGTGGTGCTTGTTGCGGGCCTCGACCGATGGCGCGCGTTATCCGGTGCTGGATAATTACGTCTATGCGACAACCAGCCCGATCTACGTAGAGGTCGCCGGTCAAAGGCTGCGCTCACCCGCCGACGCCGACTTCTTCGTCGCTTGGATCGACCGGGTGGGCGAGTCGACCGGCGCATACCCCGACTGGAATTCCCCGGTGGAGAAGGCACATGTGATGGGGCAGTTGGCGGCGGCCAGGAGGAACATCTATCTCAATATGCGTTAATTTGCTTCAGCACGGCAGGCACTAGAATATGACTGCAAATCGCGCGATTGGCTGGGGAATGGAGACCCTGCCTCGCATCGTGAGAGGCGAGGGGAGTTACCTGTATGACGCCGATGGCCGGCGGTATCTGGACGGCTCGGGCGGCCCTGCCGCGTTCAGCATCGGTCACGGTAACCGCGAGGTCAACGCGGCGATCACCGAGCAACTCGAAAAGGTGGCGTGCGGTTACCGCTACCTCTTTACCAGTGAGCCGCTTGAGGAGCTGACGAGCCTATTGCGCGAGCGCTGCGGGGCTGAATTCGGGCACATCGTGTACTCGTGCAGCGGCTCGGAAGCGGTCGAGTCGGCGATGAAGGTGGCGCTGCAATATTGGGATGCCCGCGGTTTGCGGACCAAGAAGCGGTTCATCGAGCGAGAGCGCTCATATCATGGCAATACCTTGGGCGCGCTTTCCGTGACAGGCTTCTTGGAGCGCCGGCGACCGTTCGAGGGAAGCCTGCTCGATGTGTCCTTCGTGTCTGCTGCCAATACGTACCGCCCGTTGGCTGGGCTGGCCGCATCTGAGCTTACCGTTGCGTTGGCTGATGAGCTCGATGCACGGATCAAAGCGCTCGGCTCAGAGCATGTGGCGGCGTTCATTTTCGAGCCGGTCGTCGGCGCAGCAGGCGGTGTGGTGCCTGCTCCTCCCGGATACGCGAAGGCCGTTCGCGCTGTCTGTGACCGGCATAACGTGCTCGTGATCGCCGACGAGGTGATGTGTGGGTCCGGCCGGTGCGGGACGTGGCGCGCTCTCGAACATGATGGAATACTCCCTGACATCATGGCGGTGGGCAAGGGACTCGCCGGTGGCTACATTCCGTTGGCGGCGACGATCTTGCGCAAGGAGCTCGGGGAAACAATTGTATCCGAGCAGGGAGCGATCCTTACGGGCCACACGTACTCAGGACATACAACGGCGTGCGCTGCGGGTCTTGCAGTTCAGCGCATCATCGAGCGCGAGTCATTGGTGTCTCACGTCCGTATCCGGGGCGAGGCGCTGCGCAGCGACCTGCGCGCAGCGCTCAATCGGTTCGAGGAAATCGGCGACGTGCGTGGCCGGGGCTATCTGATCGGTATCGAGTTTGTACGTGATCGCGCCACCAAGGAGCCCTTTCCGGCGGAGCGGGCTGTCAGTCGTGCGATCGGTCGTCGCGCGTTGGAGGACGGGCTGATCTGTTATCCGTGCGCGGGCCACGTGGGGGGTGTGGCCGGCGACACGATCATCGTAGCGCCTCCGTACAACACCCGCGAGGCGGAGCTGTCGGAGCTCATCGAGAAGTTGGCGGGCGCGGTCGAGCGGACGTTGGCGGCAGGGTGACACACCGGCGAAGCGGGCGCTCCGATCCTGCGTGCCGGGTGCTGTTCACATACGCGCGAAATGCCACGCAGAGGCAGCCGAGGGCGCGCGGCGCACAGGCCGACTCACTGCCGCATCTGCCGTGCCGGCTCGAGACCATTAGCGGCCTCGAGTGTTGCCCAGGGAAGCGGAGCGAGCCGAGGCACCATCCATACCCAACCTGTCAGGCCCAGAACACTGACGATCGCGGCAAGCAGAAACGCCGCTGTGAAGTGATGGGTGCTTTTGACCAGCAGGCCGGCGAGCGCAGGAGCGATTACGCCTGCGAGATTGCCTACGGCGTTCTGGATTCCCACCCAGCGGCCCGAGGCACTCGGGCCGGCGAGGATCTGCGACATGGCAAACACGCCCGGCGATGACATTCCGGACAGGACTTGATAGACAAAGATGGCGCCCAGCGCCCAGGGTGGCGCTGCAAGCGCGATACACAGCATGCACGCGACCGACCCGACGTGCGCGGCGACCATCACTGCCTTGTAAGCCAGGTTCGCATGTCCGGACCGCGCGACGCGGTCGATTGCCCAGCCCGTAAGCAGAGCGCTCAGCGCGTTCACGACGTATGAACCGCCCGTCAGGCTCGCCATTTCACCGGTCGAGAAACCGCGCTCGCGCACGAGATAGAAGGGCAGCCACGTCAGCATGAAGTAGAAAGTATAGTTGCTCGAAAACAGCCCGAGGCTCGTGCCCCAGAGGGACGGTTGTCTAAGAAGAGTGTGCAGGGTCGGGCCGATGCCCGCGCTCGCCTGAACCGGGTAGCGCGGCACCTCGACTCGCGACCAGGGCAACAGCCAGAGCAGCGACAGCGCGCCGAATATCCAGAATACGGCTCGCCAGCCGAACTCCACCATGAGCAGTCCGCCGCAGTAGGCGCCTACCGCGGGGCCGAACAGGTACGCGAACGCGACGATGCCGTTTGCGGTGCCCAGACTCTCGACCGGCACCAGCGTTGCGAGCAGTTTGGAAACACAAGGGAAGCCGGCACTTTCACCGACGCCGAGCAGCAAACGCAGCACGAGCAGGGCGGCGAACGACTGCGCGACGCCGACCAGCATGGTGGCGCACGCCCACACGGCGAGCCCGGCGGCCAGGATCCGTCCTGCGCCAAAGCGCTCGGCGACCCAGCCGACCGGAATCTGCAGCAGTGCATAGGACCAGAAGAACGCCGAGAACAACAGCCCGAGCTGTTCCGCGGAAAATCCCAGCTCGTCCTGGATCAGATGGGCGGCCGTCGGTACCGCGCCGCGATCGACATAGTTGATGAACAGCGCCGCTGCCAGCAGAGCTACGATCGGCCAGCGAGTGCCCGCGGTCGGGTCAGACGCTGTGCGCGGCGCTTTCAACTCGCATAATCCGCTTCGCTGCGATCCAACAGTCGCTTCAGCGCTTCAAAGCGCAGCTCAGCACGGTCCTCACCGCCGACGCCCGCCCCGGCCCTGAACTGTGCGGCGGTCGCCTGCGCGACAGACTCCGGAAGGATGCGCAGCTTGCGTCCCGTTGAGAGCGCAAGAACCTGCGCCTGACAGGCCCGCTCGAGAAAGTACAGGCGCTCGAACCCCTGGGCCGGCGAGCGCGCCGTGACCAGGACGCCGTGATTGCGCATCATGAGGACCGATTTGGCGCCCAGGGCTTGTGCCAGACGCTCTCCCTCGCCGTAGTCAAACGCCAGGCCGTTGTAATCGACGTAGGCAATGTCGTCATGGAAGCCGAGCGCATTCTGCCCCGCCATCTCCAGGCGCGGATCGTCGAGCATGCCCAGAGCTGTCGCATGAGGCATATGGGTGTGGAGCACACACCGGGCTTGAGGCACCAGCCGGTGCACTGACAGGTGGATGTAAAGAGCCGTGTCTTCGACCAATCCGCGGCCGGCCACGACTGTGCCGCTGAAGTCCAGCTCCAGCAGGTCGCTGGCTTTCACTTCGGACCATAACAGCCCGAAGGGCGCGAGATAAAACCGGTCGGAGTGTCCCGGAACGAGCATCGTCAAGTGATTGTCGATGCCCTCGTTGAATCCGAAGCGGGCCGCCAAGCGATGGCAGGCGGCCAGATCGATCCTCGCGCGGCGTTCTGCGTCGCTGCGCGACCATACCGGTTCACGTGACGCGTTCATTGCGCGGCCTCGCATGCAGCTCAGAGGACGATCACGATTATAGTATAGCCCCGCGCGCATTCTCGACCTTTCTGGTAACAGCGCGCATTATATTGAAGAGATTGGCAGCGGATTTGCATGGGCCAACAGGAATCCCGCATGAGTCAAATCGTAAGTTTCCATCGCATGGAGGACGGTACCCGCGAGGACTATGAGCTGTTGGATAGATCGGAGCGCGAGTACGCGCGGGGTCTCCCTGATGCGGTTCTGGCTGCGGTCAAGAAATTGGATCACTCGCTGACAGGCTACCCGGTGAGCCGTCTCGGGCATTCGCTGCAGGTGGCTACGCGAGCCCTGAGAGATGGCGCCGACGATGAGTTGATCGTTGCGGCACTGATCCACGATGTGGGGGACGAGCTGGCGCCGTACAATCATGCGGAGATCGCCGCCGGCATCATCCGGCCCTATGTGCGGGCGGAAGTGACCTGGATCGTCGAGCAGCACGGCCTGTTTCAGACCTACTACTACGCGCATCATTTGGGCGGCGACCGCAACGCGCGCGCGAGGTTTCGCGATCACCCGTGGTATCAGGCATGCAGGGATTTTTGTGCGAATTGGGACCAGTGTTCGTTCGATCCGCAGTATCCGTCGGAGCCGTTATCGACCTTCGAGCCCTTGGTGCGCCAGATCTTTAGCCGTCCCGCGCATGACGCGCGCTACGTAAAGAGCGTGTAGCCGCCAGCCGCAGCGCTCTCTTGATTCGGTGGCATTTGCCGCGGAGTGCTTCACTGGATATCGAAACGCGCCTTCGAGCCGTTTGCGCAGGCGCTGCGGTTTCTTTTGTACTGTCTGCAGTCTCGCTCGATGCTCGCGCGGAAGGTCACACCTTTCGTGACGTCGTATTTACCAACTATACGGAACATTCGAGCAATCCGCAGCTCGTTCGACGTTTACTGAGTCCGTTAGCCGCGGAGCGGCTCAAGCGCGAATTGGCGGCTTCCCACACAACACTGGCTGCGCAGCCTGTCAATCTCGCGGTGGAACGGTTCATTGTCTATGTCCCAACGCAACGCCCAGCTCGTGGCTTTGCCGTGTTGGTGTTTGTGCCGCCGTGGCAGGACGCGCGCTTGCCGCAGGGATGGGCGAGTGCGCTGGATCAGCACGGCGCTATTTTCGTGAGCGCGGCGCGATCAGGCAACGATGAGAATGTCATGGGCCGCCGCGAGCCCTTGGCGCTGCTCGCGGCGCAGAACATCCTGCAGCAGTATCCGGTCGACCCCGAGCGCGTCTACATTGCCGGATTTTCAGGCGGTTCCCGCATAGCGCTCCGGCTGGCCCTCGGCTACCCGGACGTATTCCGTGGTGTCATTCTAAATGCAGGAAGCGACCCAATCGGTGACCCGCAGGTGCCGCTACCGCCCAAGGACTTGTTTCTCAAATTCCAGAGTTCTACACGCCTCATTTACATCACCGGTGAACGGGACACGCCTCATATGAGTGACGATCTCATGAGTATGCGATCCCTGCGGCAATGGTGCGTATTCAACGTGGACTCCTACGTTCAACCACGCCTGGGCCATGAAGTTGCTCCTCCTACGGCGCTATCTCGAGCGCTGCGCA
>VBNY01000458.1:2727-4642 GCA_005877705.1 Gammaproteobacteria bacterium | reverse complement strand
GGGAGTGCGGGTGAACGCACGTTTTGCCGCGTAGCGCTCCAGCGAGCGTTTCATCGACGGGCGCCGCCGTGCCACGGGTTAGTGACCGTGTCGCATGCAAAGCTCTCTCTTATATAACCGGGCCGCTGGTGAACCGCGGCTTAAGTCAAATTCGGGGACCTCTCGCGAGCCGTCTTACGATGTAGGGCACATCGGACGCGGCGCTGGGGAAGAGATTACACGGTCCTCCGTGCGCGGCCTGGCGATTTCCGCAGCAGTTCACCTCTTATCCGCTGCTCAGCTCGCGGGCACGTTACTTGCTGCCTAAAGCCCAGCCTCGACAATTCTGAACCGACCGCTTCGGGGACGCTCAATGGTCTCGCGCTTCAAGATTCTGCAGGCACGGAGGGCGGTGGCAGCGCGCGCCGTCGCGACCGCTTGAAGATCAAACGCTCCTGGAGTTTGTTCGCGCCGCTCGGCGTGTGCGCACTGCTCGCTGGGTGGATTGCGCTCGCGGCGGCGAATGTTCAGGTCGAGGACTTCTCGGTACTGTTCTATGCGTTGGCGAATTTGATCGTGTTCACGGACGCGATTGATTTTGGGCTGCGGCTCTATGTGCATCGGCGTCATACCGCGATCGCTGCCGACCCCGGCCGAGGTGATGTGCGGCTGCTGTCCATCGATCTCGCCGCCGCACGACGCAGCGGCGCTGGCGCGGTAACCGTTCGGCCCTACGCGATCATCGCCTCGATATTCAATCTCGAAGAACACCTCGATGAGTTCATGGAGCGGTTGCAACCGTATCGGGATCACGTCTGGCTCATCAGCGACGGTTCGACGGATAACACCGCGAAACGCCTGCGCCAAGCCGGTTGGCGGTGCCTCGACGATGACGTGAACCGTCACAAGCCCGGCGCGCTACGCCGCCTGCTCACGACGCTGCCGGCCCCCATTGAGACCGTCATGGTCATCGATCCCGACGTCAAAATTTGCAGTCGGCACGAGGGCAGCACGGTCGATCTCGAGCGGGTCGTCGCCGATTTGCAGCAGTCGGGGGCAGCGGCCGCCTGCCCACGTATCGTGATCGAGCCGGACGGGTTTCTGGCGCGGTTTCAGGCGCTGGAGTATGCCCTCGCGTTCCTGGTCGGGCGGCGCAGTCTCGCCGACTTCGGCGTCACTTCCGGAGTGTCCATTTATCGGCGCGACGCGCTCGAGCGCGCGCTCGATCAGCATTCACTGTCTGTATATGCCGAGGATCTCGAGAATACCGTGATCCTGCTGCGCGATGGGGAGCGCATCTACTATGACGGTCGCCTGGTGGTGAGCACCGAGGGGCCGGGCACGGTGCGCCGCTGGTTCTCGCAGCGCGTGGGTTGGTACTACGGGCTGCTCAGGGTTTACACGCAACGTTTCCACGAGCTGTGGCGTATCGGCCGGCGGACGCCTTTTGCAATGTACAACTTCATCGCCTATACGGGGGTGCTCGGACTGGCTCCGCACCTGCTCAGGATCGGGAGCGCCGCACTGCTGCTCGTGAGCGTCGTCGCCAGTCTCGACAACCTGTTCGTGTTCAATCTGTTGCCGATTGGTGGGCCGATCAACCCGGTGTACTTCGCGGGTGCGGTGGGCAGCTATCTCACGCTCGGTGCGATCGCGCTGTTCACGGTCGTGCCCAAAAGCGAGCGCGCCTACATAGCACCGATCGTGCCCGTCTACTTTATCTACGTGTTGGTGCACATCGCGCCCATCACGATCGGATTCGGCAACTGGCTGGCGCTGCGGCTGTGGGGTCGCCGGCTGTACCGCGACCACTACCAGGCGCACGAAGACGGCGCTACTTTGACCATCGAGCGCCCCGGCTCCAGCGCACCTGCGCTCCGAGCGCCTACAGCGTCTCGATGAGCATGGCGGTCGGTATCGTCATGCGCAGCGATCC
>VBNY01000458.1:0-2482 GCA_005877705.1 Gammaproteobacteria bacterium | reverse complement strand
GGTCGCCGTCGAGCCACTGCAGGCGATCGGTGTTACCGACGCATTCAATGAGAGCTCGGCACGTGGCTCCAAGGCGCAGCGACTGGACGCAATGCGGACGATCCACCATTTGCGATCGCCAGGTGTTCACGTCAGGATAGTGAAAGCCCGCTTGTACCGACGTGCTGCGCAAGCGCGCGTCGGCGCGCGCCGGCCATCTGTCCGTCACAGTCGCGGTGCACAACCGCAATATAGCGGTCCCGGGGACGGGCGAGACGCCGTGCGAAGCGATGTACGCGCTCGGGACCGCCGTGGCGCCCAGCCGTTGCAGGCCGCGGCCTGTCGCGTTGTCGGCTGTGACAAATCCGAGTAGCGCCGTACAGCCGCGGAGCCCACTTCGATCAACCGCCGCCCGCAGCACGCGCGCGTAACAGCCGCGCCCGCGCTCGCCGGGCACGGTGCCGGCCGTGACCACGATGCTGACCAGGTGCACCGTGCGATCGGGCGTACGCAGCAGCCGATAGGCTAGGCCACAGCCCGCCACGACACGCTCGCCGTCCATCAGTATCAGACGATCAGGGGTCTCGCCGTTGAAAGACCGCTGCAGGTACCAGCGGTACATAGCCTCGGTCCACCGGGTACCAAAACACCGCGCGAGAAAACGGACGCCGATGTCAGCGTTCATGCCCTGCGGATTGACGAGGATCCTCAGCTCTGAGTCGCCCGACATCGGTCGGCCACCTCGGCGAGGGATGTCCACCACAGAGTATCGCCGTAGCGGCGGTCCAACTCTCCCCAGATCCGCCCGAGATAGTCGCAATACGCCGCATCCAGGCCATCGAGCATCGTGATGCCGCCGCCCGTCTTGAAGATGTGAGCCTTGATCGAGAGCAGTCCCCCGTTCTCGATGATGGCGCGCGCGCGCTCGATCGTCGATGTGGCCTGGAAGTTCGTCGTGAAGTGCGCGAGACCGCGGGGCGTGGGCGTGCGGCTCGCAGGCTCATCGTTGGATGCGCACCGGATCCACATAGGCTGGATGAGAGAAGCGCCGCGCAGCCCGCTCATCGCCGTTCGGGCTCCGTCGCTCACCGGCGTGTCGAGGTCGCCACGCCGGCGCGGCAAAGCCCTGGACATGGCGCAGTCCTGCGGCTGCAAAGATCTGGCGAGCCTCCTCGAGCAGCACGCTGCACTCGCTGCGGGACTGCTCCTGGAACTCCACGGCCATGCGCGGACCGGGGTGGGCGTGATTCAAGCCGTGCGGGGCGCAATCGGTGCGCGGCAGAGCGTTCAGGTAGGCGACAAATTCCGGAAAGCGATCGACGCGAAAATGGCCCCTGGGAGTCAGAGGGGCCCAGTGGATGCGCTCGCGCAGGACCGGAATCCGAGTGAGCCACTTGCGAGTCGGAACGAGGCGCCTCAAACGCCAATCAGGCGTGACAAAGAGCGTAACCCGCAACTGCGGATGTCGATCCAGCAGCCGCTCCACGTGCCCGAGCGCGCCACGACCGAGGTCGCCGCCCGCGTCGAATTCGTCCCGGGACGACGCTGGATGAACGTCATCGACGCTGAAGCACACCGCGGCGCGCTTACCGGCGGGGAGCCACCCGCGACATTCCGTGAGCGTCATCGAGGACACGTGCATGGAGGCCTCTATAGCGGGCAGCGGCTCCCCAGTCCATCTCGGCTTCCGGGCACGTTAATTGCTGTCCAGAGCACAGCCTCGACAATTCAGACCCGAACGCCTTCGGGGGCCCTCAAATGGTCTCGCACTCCTAAAGGGTTCTACCGAGAATTCATGGTCCCAAAAATACAAGACTCCGGCACAGGTACTCCGCGAATTCTGCTGATCGGCCCCTACGACCCGCACTGCGGGGAATACACTTTTCTGGCGCCCCCCCTGGGCGTGTGGCGCTTGGCGGGGGTGCTGCAATCGGCAGGCTTTCACGCCGAGGTTTTCGATCCCAACTGCTGCGCGGGGCCGCCGCAGCGGGCGCTCGAGCGGGAGCTCCTGCGGGTCACCTGGGACGTCATCGGCGTCTCCACGACCGGCATGACGCTGAAGTTTGATCTCGAGCTGGCACATCTGGCGCGCCGCATCGCCCCCGGGGCCCAGCTGGTCGCGGGCGGCATGGAGGCGACGTTCCGGCCCGAGCTCATGTTCGAGCTCGGGCCGTTCGATCGCGTCGTGCTGGGGGAAGGCGAGCGGCCGCTGCTGGAGCTCGCCTCGCGACTGCGTTCGGGCCAGCCCCTCGGCGGCATCGCCGGGATCGCCGAGCGTATGGCGGACGGTACGATCCTCAAGCTGCCGCAGCGCGCCCTCGACCACGCGGAGCTGCGCGACGCAATCTTCAGCACCCCGTACGAGCGGATGCCGTACGAGGCGTACTGGGAGCGGCTCGAGAACGCGTATCGCGTCGGGGCTCTGCCGACCAAGGCGGCGCGCGAGGCGCAGCTCGCCGAGATCCGCTCCGTGCGCCTGATCACTCTCAATTATTGCCCGATG
>VBNY01000457.1:2156-3431 GCA_005877705.1 Gammaproteobacteria bacterium | reverse complement strand
GGGCGGACTGCTCGCGAACGGAATTGCCCAGGGGCCGCGCTTGGAACAGGGGTTGCAGCAACTGCTGCAACATCCGCTTGTCGGCGATGCACGCCAGCGCGGACTGTTGGGCGCACTGGAGCTGGTGGCCGACAAGACAACCCAACGCGGTTTCGATCCCTCACTGCGCTTGAGTGAGCGTATCACCCGGATCGCCTACCGAAACGGCATTATTTTCCGAGCCTTCGCAGACAATATTCTCGGGTTCGCCCCTGCCCTGTGCTACAACTCTGGCGATATGGATCTGCTGTTCGAGCGTCTGCAACGCACTTTGGACAATGTGCTCGATCAAAAAGACATTCGCGCCGCGGTCTCCTGATATGACCAACACAACCGCACCGTTCAAAATCGCCGTGATTCCCGGTGACGGCATCGGCCGGGAAGTGATGCCCGAAGGGTTGCGTGCGCTCGATACCGCGGCCGAGCAGTTCGGCGTTCGACTCGAATACACGCACATCGAATGGGCCAGCTGCGACTATTACGCCAGAACCGGGCGCATGATGCCCGAGGACTGGAAGGCTCAGCTGTCAGGCATCGATGCCCTCTATTTCGGTGCGGTGGGTTGGCCGGTAACCGTGCCTGACCACGTTTCCCTTTGGGGCTCGTTACTCAAGTTCCGCCGGGAATTCGACCAGTACATCAATCTTCGCCCCGCAAAAGTCTTCGCGGGCGTGCCATGTCCGCTCGCGGGACGCGGTCCGGGCGACATCGACTTCATGATAGTGCGCGAGAACACCGAAGGCGAGTATTCCCCCGTGGGCGGCGTGATGTTCGAGGGCACGGCGCGCGAGCTCGTAGTTCAAGAATCGATCTTCACGCGATATGGCACCGAACGCGTGATGAAGTTTGCTTTCGATCTCGCGCGAAGGCGCCCCCGTAAGCATGTGACAGTAGCCACCAAGAGCAACGGTATCGCCATCAGCATGCCTTGGTGGGACGCACGCGCGGCCGAGGTTGCGCGCCTGTACCCCGACGTCGGTTGGGACAAGCAGCACATCGATATTCTCTGCGCGCGCTTCGTGCTACAACCACAGCGTTTCGATGTCGTGGTGGCCTCGAACCTGTTCGGCGACATCCTCTCGGACCTGGGTCCTGCTTGCACCGGCACCATCGGTCTTGCGCCGTCGGCCAATCTCAATCCCGAGCGCGCCTTTCCCTCCCTCTTCGAACCAGTGCACGGCTCTGCACCGGATATCTACGGCAAAAACATCGCCAACCCGGTCGCGATGATCTGGT
>VBNY01000457.1:0-2046 GCA_005877705.1 Gammaproteobacteria bacterium | reverse complement strand
AAGCCATCGCCGCCAGGATCGCACGTGAGATCTGACATCCAGGTGACGAGAGCGACTGCAGCCAAGGCCGCCTCAACCGCTGCAGTCTCCACCGCCTCGCCCGCTGTCGTAGCCACCGCCGGACTTCCTGCCATGTCCCTCACGCTTGTTCGATCAGATCTCATGTGCAGCCGCAACTTCATTGCTGGTGAGTGGCGCGACCCGGCCGACGGGCGTTGGCACGACGTGAGTGATCCGGCGAGCGGTGCCGTCTTCGCCCGGGTCCCGGACAGCGGCGCGGCCGATGCAAAAGAAGCTGTCGATGCTGCGCACGCCGCGTTTGATGACTGGCGGGCGCTTACCGCTCGCGCACGCGCGCAGTTGCTGAAGCGCTGGCACGCCCTGATTGTTGCCAACACCGAGGATCTGGCGCGACTCATCTCACGCGAGCAGGGCAAACCGCTGAAGGAGGCCCGAGGCGAAGTTGCCTATGGCGCATCCTACGTTGAGTGGTTCGCCGAGGAAGCCGTCCGGATCTACGGCGACCTGATACCGGAACCCGTGCGCGGCAAGAAGATGATGGTTGTGAAGGAACCGGTTGGCGTCGTGGCGGCAATCACGCCGTGGAACTTTCCGCTTGCGATGCTTGCACGCAAGATTGCTCCGGCTGTCGCGGCAGGGTGCACCGTTGTCGCTAAACCGGCTGAAGACACGCCGCTGACGGCGCTGGCGCTGGTGAGACTGATTGAGGAGGCCACCTTTCCCGCTGGCGTCGTCAACATCGTGACCGCGTCGCGCGCCAATGCGGCAGAGGTTGCCGGCGTCTGGGTGGCCGATAGCCGTGTGCGCAAGATCACTTTCACGGGGTCCACCAACGTGGGCAAGCAACTCGCCAGCGGAGCCGCGGGGACGCTAAAAAAACTGTCCCTCGAACTCGGCGGCAACGCCCCGTTCATCGTGTTCGAAGACGCCGACCTGGATGCGGCCATCGAAGGCCTGCTGCAAGCGAAATTCCGCAACGGCGGCCAGACCTGCGTGAGCCCAAACCGGGTGTATGTGCAAGACTCGGTATATGAAGGTTTTGCGCACGCCCTGACGATCCGGGTCCGCGCTTTACGCTTGGGTCCGGCGAGCCGTGAAGACTCGCAGATCGGACCGATGATCAATGCGCGTGCGGTGGAGAAGATCGACCGTCACGTGCAAGACGCTTTGGCGCGCGGGGCCACCGTGCTAACGGGCGGCCGTCCTGTGCGTAACGATATCGCTGATGGCCCACACTACTATGCGCCGACTGTACTCGCCGATGCGACGCGAGACATGGCACTGTTGAGCGAGGAAACCTTTGGTCCGGTGGTGCCCCTGATCCGCTTTCGCGACGAAGAGGATGTCGTCTGCCAGGCTAACGACACACCATACGGCTTGGCTGCCTACTTCTACTCACGCGATATCGCGCGAATCTGGCGCGTCGCTGACAAGCTCGAAACGGGCATCGTCGGCATCAACGAAGGTGCGGTAGCCAGCGAGGCGGCCCCGTTTGGGGGGATCAAGGAGTCAGGGTACGGACGCGAAGGGTCGCGTTACGGATTGGACGACTACATGCACACCAAATATCTTTGCCACGGGGAAATAGCGTGACGCCAACGCCCAGGCTCAAGCGAGCCGCCGCTCAGCCAGCGCGGCCAGCAACGCGGCGCCGATCGGCAGCACGTCATCGTTGAAGTCGTAGGAAGGATGATGCAGTGAAGCACCGTGGGCGCCGGATCCCTGGCCCAGCCACACGTAGGCTCCTGGCACTTTCCGGAGCATGAACGCGAAGTCTTCCGAGGTCGCTGCCGGTGCGTCCGGTACGAGAGCCTGCCCGAACAGCGCGCGACTGGTTTCGAGAACGTGATCCGCGCACTCTGCATCGTTGATGGTCGCCGGGTAGTAGCGTACATACTCGATTGTCGACGTGCAGCCGGCTGCCCTCGCCGTACCCTCGACCAGCTCACGAAGCGCAGCTTCAATCTTGTCCTGTATTACGGGATCAAACGTCCGGACTGTGCCGGTAATCCTCACTTCCGAAGG
>VBNY01000173.1 GCA_005877705.1 Gammaproteobacteria bacterium | reverse complement strand
TGCGATGCGCCCTGGCGCTGGGCCTCGTCCAGCACAAAACCGACGACCTCCTTGAGTTCGAGAATTCCCTTCAGCTCAGCCTGTCGCATTAGGTGTCACCGGCTTGGTGCGCTCGGGCCGCGCAACCCTACAATTGTACCAGTCGTAACCCAGGCGCCTGCGGCATCGCTTGCCGCCGCACCTTAAGAGATCCCCAAGTGACGCCGGACAGGCCCCGAGATAGCGCAGATCCGGGCGATGACACAGGCCCGAGCAAAAGCGAGCGCAAGCGCGCAGCCCACGCAGCGCAGGGCCTGGGCGAAGCGCTGATCCGCCTGCGCGATGCGGAGCTCGACGCCCTCGGCCTTCCCGAGCGCGTGAGCGATGCCATCCGCGAGGCCCGACGTATAACGAGCCGCGCGGCGGGCGCTCGCCAGCGCCAGTACATCGGCAAGCTGATGCGCGATTTGGATCTCGAGCCGATCCGCGCCGCCCTGGCAGCCCGCAGCGAGCAGCACGCGCGCGAGACGGAGCGCTTCAAACGCGCCGAGGGGTGGCGGGAGCGGCTGCTCGCCGAAGGCGCCGCGGCGCTGACCGAGCTCGAGCGTTGGCGACCCGGCCTGGATCGTGAAGAGTGGACGCGCCGCATCGGCGCCGCTCAAACGGAGCGCGCGCGCTCCGGCGGCTGCGGCGCTGCCGGCCGCGAGCTGTTTCGCGCTCTGCGCGCATTGTTCGATACAATGCCGTGATGAAACCGCTCGTCGGCGTCATCATGGGCTCGTCTTCCGACTGGGAGACGCTGCAGCATGCGGCCGACGTGTTGGACAAGCTCTCAGTGCCGTACGAGGTGCGCGTCGTGTCAGCTCACCGCACACCCGACCTGCTGTTCGAATACTCATCGACGGCGCGCTCTCGCGGCCTCGAAGTGATCATTGCCGGCGCCGGCGGAGCGGCCCACCTGCCCGGGATGACGGCCGCGAAAACCAGCCTCCCGGTGCTCGGCGTGCCGGTGCAATCGAAAGCGCTCGGCGGCCTCGATTCACTGCTTTCCATCGTGCAGATGCCGGCGGGCGTGCCGGTCGCCACCTTCGCCATCGGCGCCGCGGGCGCTTCCAACGCCGCGCTGTGCGCCGCAGCGATACTCGCCAACAAGCATCCGTCCATCGCCGCCTCGCTCGATGCGTTCCGCGAACGGCAGACCTCGGGCGTGCTCGGCAATCCCGATCCGCGAACGCCGCCCCGCCCATGACGGTCGGCATCGTGGGTGCCGGCCAGCTCGGCCGCATGCTCGCTTTGGCGGGCTATCCGCTCGGCCTGGACTTTCTGTTCCTTGATCCGGCGACGGATCCGCCCGCCGGCCAGGTCGCCCCGGTGCTGCACGGGGCGTTCACGGATCGCAGCCTCCTCAGGCAGCTCGCCCGGCGCTGCGACGTACTCACGTTCGACTGGGAGAACGTGTCCGTCGCCGCATTGCGCTCGCTTGCCTCCGGCGGCGCCCCCATCCGCCCGCCCGTCTCAGCCCTCGGCGTCGGCCAGGATCGGGCCAGCGAAAAACGCCTGTTCGAGCGTTTGAGGATTCCAACCACACGCTGGCGAGCCGTCGACTCGCGCGCCGATCTGGAGCGGGCGATCCGCAAGATCGGCATGCCGGGAGTCCTCAAGACGCGCCGGCTCGGCTACGACGGCAAGGGTCAGGCGCTCATCAGGAGCCGCGAGGACGCGGAGCGCGGGTGGCGGGATCTCAGCGCCGCGCCACTGCTGTACGAGGAATGGATCCCGTTCGACTGCGAGGTGTCGATCATCGGTGCGCGCAGCGCGCGTGGTCAGGTTGCAATCTATCCGCTGAACGGCAATGTCCACGCGTACGGCATCCTGCAGGTCACGCGCGCCCCGTTCGGGCCGCCGCGCTGGCAGCTGCGGGCAGCCCAATACCTCACGCGCGTGCTCGCCCACTTTCACTACATCGGCATCCTGACGATCGAGTTCTTCGTGCGCGGCGGGCGGCTCATCGCCAACGAGATGGCCCCCCGCGTGCACAACTCGGGACACTGGACGATCGAAGGCGCCGTGACCAGCCAGTTCGAGAATCACCTGCGCGCCATCCTCGATCTGCCGCTCGGCGCGACCCGACCACTCGGCTACAGCGCCATGATCAATCTCATCGGCGCCCTGCCGCCGCGCGCGGCGTTGCTGGCCCACGAGGGCGTGCATTTTCACGATTATGGCAAACAGCCGCGAGCCGGCCGCAAGGTCGGACACTGCACCGTCGTGGAGCCCACGCACCTGCGCCGGGACCGCCGGGCACGTGAATTGCTTAGCGAATTGGCTCCGGGGATTCGCATCCCTTAAGATTCAGGCTCGTAAGCTAGAAGGCTGACAACGCCCGCCCTGCCAGTCGCCTGAATCCCCAAGCATCCATGTACCTCGACCCATTCAAGCTGAAGGAGCTGCCGTTCCGATTAAGCCCGGACCCGCAGTTTCTGTACCTCTCGAAGCAGCATGCGCGCGCCAAGGCGTACATGGAGTCCACGATCTGGTTCACCGACGGCTTCGTGGTGATCACCGGCGAGATCGGCTCCGGCAAGACCACGCTCATCGAGTCCTTCCTGAAGGAGATCCCCGCGGACGTCGTGGTTGCGCAGATCAACCAGACACAGGTCTCGGCAATCGATTTCCTGCAGGCGGTGCTGGTGCAGTTCGGCTTCTCCCCCTTCAAGATGAAGAAGGCCGAGCTGATCGCCACGATCAACAACTTCCTCGTCGAGCAGTACGCGGCCGGACGCAAGGTGCTGCTCATAGTGGATGAGGCGCAGAACCTCTCGATGCGGGTGCTCGAGGAGATCCGGCTGCTCTCCGGGGTCGAGACGACGAAGGAGAAGGTGCTGCGGATCATCCTGGCTGGCCAGCCGGAGCTCAATGAGAAGCTCGACGCGCCCGAGCTCGTGCAGCTGACCCAACGTATCCGGCTGCGCTTTCACCTGGGCAACCTGTCGCAGGGGGACATGCACGGCTATATCCAACATCGCCTCGAAGTCGCGGGTGCCGGTGACCGGCAGCTGTTTGCCGAGGAGGTCTTTGCGGAGATCTTCCGCTACACCGGGGGCGTGCCGCGGCTCGTCAACACACTGTGCGACACGGCGATGATGGCAGCCTACACCTCGGACCGTCGCATGGTCACGCTCGCGGACATCAGAAGCGCGGTGGAGGAGCTGCAGTGGGTCGAATACTCCGCGCGCGCGGTCCCGAGCGTCACGTCCGCCACGGAGCAGGCGCCATTATCCGAGCCTGCGCCCGATCCCTCGCAACCCGCGCTCGGCCGGCTGCTCGTGGCAACCGACGGCCGCACGGTGCAGGAGCTGCCGCTGCGCGTCGGGCGGGTGATCATCGGGCGCACCTCCGACAACGACCTGCAGATCGACAGCCGCTTCGTGAGCCGTCACCACTGTCAGATCACTACCACCTCGAACTCCTGCGTGATCGAGGATCTCAACAGCACCAACGGCATCTACGTGAAATCCAAGCGCGTGCGCCGTCACTATCTCAACGACGGCGACGTCGTCCTCATCGGCAAACACGAGCTGATCTATGTCGATGAGCGCCTGGTGCGAACGCGCACCAGCCTCACGGACACGGCCCCTGGGGTGCATGCCATGCACCCGCCGGAAGTGCGCGAGCCCGAGGGAGCGGTGAAGGTCGGCCTGGAGCCGGCGACCAAATAGTGACGGGCTAGGAGCCTGTCGGACTCGGGCTGCCGTTATTGCGCAGGCCACTTTTTCCGATTGACTAATTCCGGGGCTCGCTGTCCTTGCCGGTCAGCGAATCAGGGCTGCCGTAAGAATCAGGGTTCCCATAATGGGAGCGGAACTCGCGGTACTCCCGCCGCCGCAGCAGCACGACGATCCCGCCCACCAGGCTCGTCAGCCCGAACGCTCCAACGAGGAGGCTGGGCAACAGATACGAGGCGAGCAGGTAACTGGCGGCAAGCGCTGCAAGGCCGCACGCGATATACAACCAGGGCAGCGCTTCATAGAGCGGGCGGGCGAGGCGCTGTTCGGGGCGCTGCATGCCGGCATGCTAGCGCGCCCGAGGACCGGCGGGAACTTCCGCCGCCCAGCCTATCCGTCGATTGAGACGTCCGTATCACAACGGGCCCCTCTGGAGCCGAGTGTTTGCCCGCCTCGGGGTGTGCGGACCGCGCCGCGATCGTTCGTCTTAGCGCCCGTCCCTGCCAATCAGCTTCTCGACGAGACGTCCGAGCAGCGACGGCTTCCATCCCTCGACGCGGAAGTCGGTCTTCGGCTTGACCCCTTTGCGATTGACCTCCGTGAGGAGATCCTGGGGCAGATCCAGCTGACGGGATTCTAGGGTGTGCTCGGCGTGCATCGGGCGTTCCATCCTCAATGTGAAAGTAATCCGCAAGCCGCAAGCTACGGTCCCACGCGGGACACTGGCGTGCAGGATGTCACAGGTTCGGCATTGTGATGAAGCAGTCGCCAAACACAGACGCCAGTCGGCAAACACAGACGCCGACCGCACACGCTGTTGCAAATTATGTCCGCATCAGGAATGCCGCCTCGACGCCGCGCGAACTCGTGTGCGTAGCTGCTTGATCACTCTGCAGGCTCCGCTCCTCGCAGGCGGCGGGTGTGGGGAGATGAGGGCCACCCGCCGCCTGGTCGGTGCACGGGCTGCGCTTCGGTTGCGCGCGTGGGAGCCTCCTACTCCGCCCGTGCGCGCATGGTGAGATATTCCCGGCGCGCAGCGCGAGCCTGCATTCGCCGCGTCTTTTTCCAGAAACGCGCAGGCAAGCCCGACTGACGGGGCATCCGCGCAGAAACGCGTGTCGGTCAGCCGGTCCCGCCGACCGTCAGCCCGTCGATCCGCAGCGTAGGTTGACCCACGCCAACCGGAACGCTCTGGCCTTCCTTGCCACAGGTGCCCACGCCGTCATCGAGCCGCAGGTCGTTGCCGACCAGCGCCACGCGTGTGAGCACATCGGGGCCGTTGCCGATGAGCGTGGCGCCTTTCAGCGGAGCGCCGAGGCGCCCGTTCTCGATGGCGTAGGCTTCGCTCGCCGAGAACACGAACTTGCCGGAGGTGATGTCCACCTGCCCGCCGCCGAAGTTGACGGCGTAGATGCCGCGCTCGACGGAGCGGATGATCTCCTGCGGATCGTGCGGCCCCGGGCGCATGTAGGTGTTGGTCATGCGCGGCAAGGTCATGTGCGCGAAGGACTCGCGCCGCCCGTTGCCGGTGGGGCGGACGCCCATCAGGCGCGCATTCAGCCGGTCCTGCATGTAGCCGCGCAGGACGCCATTCTCGATCAAGGTCGTGCAGTTCGTCGGAGTGCCTTCATCGTCGATGTTCAGCGAGCCGCGACGCTGGGACAGCGTGCCGTCGTCCACGACCGTGCACTCCGCTGCGGCCACGCGCTCGCCGATACGGTTCGCGAACGCGGAGGTCCCCTTGCGGTTGAAATCGCCTTCGAGCCCATGCCCGATCGCCTCGTGCAGCAGGATGCCCGGCCAACCCGGACCTAACACGACCGTCATCGGGCCGGCGGGCGCCGGCACCGCCTCGAGATTGACGAGCGCCTGGCGGACCGCCTCACGCGCGAGCACGAGCGGCCGTTCTCCGGCGACGAGCTCGGCGAGGGAGTAGCGGCCACCGGCGCCGGCATAACCCTGCTCACGGCGGCCGTTCTGCTCCACGAGCACCGAGACGTTGAAACGCACCAACGGGCGAACATCCGCGGCCAGCTCGCCCTCGCTCGTGGCTATCAGGACGACCTCGTGCACGGCGGTGATGCTGGCGGCGAGGTGCACGATGCGCGGATCAATGCGGCGAGCCTCGCGATCTACACGCTCGAGCCACGCAACCTTGTCGTGAGTTGCAAGTGAAGCAACCGGATCCGCGGGCAGGTAGAGCCGGTGCCCCGCCTGCGCGTGCCATGCGCTGACGCGCCGCTCGCCGCCGTGAACGGCGATCGCGCGCGCTGCACGCGAGGCTTCCTCGAGGGCGGGCAGGATGATCTCGTCGGAGTAGGCGAACCCCGTCTTCTCACCCGCGAGCGCCCGCACGCCGACACCCTGCTCGATGCTCGCGCTGCCCTCCTTGACGAGGCCGTCCTCGAGCGACCAGGACTCCTGGTGTGCGAGCTGGAAATAGAGGTCGGCGAAGTCCACGGAGTGCGTCAGCACCTCGCCGAAGATGCGATCCAGACGCCCGTCATCGAGCCCACTCGGCCGCAGAATCAGCTCGCGGGCGAGGGACAGCGGATCGGCAGTGGTTGCGGCAGGCTCGGTCATCGGCTTGGCTTCCCCGGGGGTGGTGTGTTGCATCAGAGCAAAGTCTCCGCGAGGACGCGGTGCTTGAGCGCGGGGAAGTTCTCGCGAACCTCCGCTTGGCGTGCGAGATCGACCTCGGCGACGATGCAACCCCGGCCGCGCGGCAGGCGCTGCAGCACACTGCCCCAGTAGTCAACGATCATGCTGTCGCCGTACGTCTCGCGGCCGCTGGGGTGAAAGCCGGACTGGGCCGGGGCAATCACGTAACAGAGGTTCTCGACCGCGCGGGCACGCAGCAGGGTCTCCCAATGTGCCCGCCCGGTGGGGCCGGTGAAGGCCGAGGGCACCGTGAGCAGTTGCGCGCCCGCGGCGCTCAGCCTGCGGAACAGCTCCGGGAACCTCACGTCGTAGCACACGGACAGGCCGACTCGACCCACCGGTGTGTCAACAACCGCCGGGGTCGAGCCCGCAGCGACGTGAGCGGACTCGCGATAACGCTCGGCGCGCCCCGGAATGTCGACATCGAACAGGTGAATCTTGTCGTAGCGCGCGGCGCGCTTGCCGTCCGCGTCGTACACGAGGCAGGCGGCGGCAACGCGCCCGTCCCCGCCGGCACGTAGCGGCAGCGTGCCACCGACGATCCACAGGCGCAGTCGCCGGGCCGTTTCCGCCAGGAAATTCTGGATCGGTCCGGCGCCGTCGCTTTCCGCGACGCGGCGTTTGTCCGCATCCTCGAGACCCA
>VBNY01000172.1 GCA_005877705.1 Gammaproteobacteria bacterium | reverse complement strand
GTGCAGACCAGTTGACACCTTTCAACGAAGGGCATCACATCTTCAGCAACCGCGACGGAATGGAGCAGTTCATGGCACGCAAAAATCAACCGAACGCAGCTTCCGACGTGAAGCTGCCGGGCGCAGCGCTGCACATGGTCCGCGAGCACCCCGAGGTGTGGGAGGCCTTCCAGCGTCTGGGGGAGGAGGCCAGCCGCGCGGGCCCGCTCGATGCGCGTACGCGACGCCTGATTCACCTCGCACTCGCCATTGCCGCCGGTTCGGAGGGCGCGACGCATTCGCATGCGCGCCGAGCCCGTTCCGAGGGAATCAGTCCGGAGGAGCTCGAGCACGTCGCCGTCCTCGCCATCACTACTGTGGGTTGGTCACAGGCGATAAAGGGCCTTACGTGGGTGCGGGATGTCACTCGCGCGCGGCCTGGTGCACCGGCTGGCGAGCCGCTCGAACCGTGATGGAGAAGATCGCAATTTAACGCCGCTCATCGAGTTCGATGGCGAGGCATACGTACTGATGACTCCGCAGCTTGCAGGCGTTGCGCGCAAAGACCTTGGTGTACTGGCTGGTAGCGTGGCCGAGCAGCGACAGTCGATAGTGGCGCCGATCGATTTCCTGTTCGCGGGATTTTACGACGAGACCACGTGAAACGACACGCATATCTGCCAGCAATCATTCTTGTCGCCGTGCTGTCCGCGTCAGGCGAGAGATGCCTGGCGGGCGGCGCGATATTCCAGGCGGATCTTTCAGAACGACGGAAAGGGATGGCGCCAAGGCGACATTTTCAGGCAGCCGCAGCTCGCGCGTACGTTGGAAAGGATTGAGGCCAGCCCGGACGACTTCTACACGGGCGCGATGGCCCGCGAGATCGCGGAGTTCGTTGAGAAGGGTGGCGGGATCATTACCACGGAAGATCTCGCGAGCTACGAGGTGAGGGACCGCACACCCTTGCACGGCGTCTATCGCGGGCTCGAGATCATCAGCGCTCCGCCGCGGCGGCTCCAGCAGCCGCCGATAACCTGGTGCTGCTCATGGGCGGCGCCCATGCTCGCGCCGGCAACGAGCAAGATCAAGCGACGCTATGAACGAGGCAGGGTTCGAGCTTTGAGTCCAACGCAGTCAAGGGCGGCAGCCGGGTCCGGCGGCGCCGATCTCCTCGACCTCGTGTAGCGTGAGCACCGCCGCTCCGCCGCCAGTGTGAGCCGGATCGGTCCCTCGATGCCGGCGCAACTCGAGGCGCGCGATCTGGTTGCGGTGCACCTCGTCGGGGCCGTCGGCGAGTCGAAGCAACCGCGCAGTCGCGTAGGCGGCGCCCAGAAAATAATCGTTACATGTGCCTGCGCCACCGAATACCTGCATCGCCCAGTCAATGATCTGACACGCCATCTCGGGTGCCGCCACCTTGATCATCGCAATCTCGGTTCGCGCTTCCTTGTTGCCCACCGTATCCATCATCCAGGCCGCCTTCAGGGTGAGGAGCCGCGACTGATCGATGAGGATGCGGGACTTCGCGATTCGCTCGAGCGTCACGCCCTGCTCGGACAGCGGGCGGCCGAATGGGGAGCGCAACTGCGCCCGGCGGCACATCCGCTCGAGCACGCGCTCGGCGAGCCCGATGAGCCGCATGCAGTGATGAATGCGACCCGGCCCGAGCCGGCCTTGGGCGATCTCGAAGCCCCGACCCTCCCCGAGCAGAATGTTTTCGACGGGCACACGAACGTTCTCGAACACGACCTCAGCAGCGCGATCGGGCACGCCGTAGTAGCCCAGCACGGGCAGCGAACGCAGCACCCGAACTCCAGGCGTGTCTTTTGGCACGAGAATCATCGATTGTTGGCGGTGCTTATCTGGATTGCTCGGATCGGTCTTGCCCATGAAGATGATGATCTGGCAGCGCGGGTCCGGTGTCCCCGTCGTGTACCACTTCCGTCCAGTGACGACATACTCGTTCCCGTCGCGGACGATTGAACTTTCGATATTGGTCGCATCCGACGAAGCGACTAGCGGCTCCGTCATGCCGAAGGCCGAGCGGATTTCACCCGCCAATAGCGGCATGAGCCAGCGCTGCTTCTGATCTGGCGTGCCATAACGGGCAAGCACCTCCATGTTGCCGGTGTCCGGCGCCGAGCAGTTGAATACCTCCGGTGCCAGATGTGATCGCCCCATGATCTCGCAGAGGGGCGCGTAGTCGAGATTCGACAAGCCGGCGCCGTGTTCCGTGTCGGGCAGGAACAGATTCCAGAGGCCCGCCGCTTTGGCTAGCGGTTTTAGTTCTTCGACCACCGGGTAGACCTGCCACGGTCCGAGCTGTTCAGCCTCCTGGTAGTAGCGCCGCTCGTTCGGATAGATGTGTTTGGCCATGAAGGCCTCGAGCCGCGCCTGGTAGTCGCGAACTCGTGTCGAAAGGGCGAATTCCATCGGTGCGTTTTCCTCGTCCGGCGGGCGCTTGGACTAGGTCGGCCGGATGAGGACCTTGGCCTGGGAACCGCCGCGCTCCAGGAGGTCGAACGCGCTCGAGACGCGCTCGAGAGTCTCGTGCCCCGTCACCAGCGGCGCCACCCGCGCAGGATCCTTCGCGAGCATCCGGGCTGCCTCCGCGAACTCCTCGGCGTCATACGCGAACACGAAACGCATCGCGATCTGCTTCTGGATCAGGTACGACGGCTCGATGATGTCAGGGCTCACGCACAATCCGATAACGACCATTACAGCACCCGCGGGCGCCTCTTCTGCGATGCTCTTCAGGAGTCCGGGCTTTCCGACGCATTCGAATATGATGGCCCTTCGGCCCGCGACGCCCGCCGCGCGCGCGGCAGCGGCGTCCGACACTCCGAGTGGGGCGCCTTGCTTATCCCACCACGCGCCGATGTGCTCCGGGGACGGGGCAGTGACCACGTCGGCTCCGAGGAGTTCTGCAAATCGCTGGCGTGCCGCGTCGGGATCGACCGCGAGAATCGGGCCGAGGCCGAGGTACCGCAGGCGCGCGATGACAAACAGCCCGACCGGGCCGCAGCCGTAGACGACGAACGCGCAATCCGGTCCTGGAGCCGAGGCTCCAACCGCATGGACGGCAACTGCGAGCGGCTCGGCCAGCGCGGCCACGTCGGTGGGCACGTGATCCGGCACCGGGAAGGTGGCATTTTCCTGCAGGATCATCTGCTCGGCGAACGCGCCGTTGAAGACATTCGAGTAGCCGAGCAGCACCATGCCATCAGGCCCCGCCATGAACGGCAGCCCGATTACCCGGCGCCCGATCGGCACCCGGCGTTCGCAGCCGGACCCGTAGTCGACGATCTCGCAGCAGAACTCGTGACCGAGAACCACTGGCAGGTCCGGGTTCATGAAACCCTTGAAGCCGGCCCGTTGCAGCAGATTCGCCAGATGCTGCGCGTGGTGTCGGGTGTGAAGATCGCTGCCGCATATGCCACAGACGAGCGGGCGCACGAGCATCTGGCCCGGTCCCGGAGCAGGGGCCGGGAGATTCTCGACCTTGAAGCCACCGTTCTGGAAAACCGCAGCGCGCATGGTGGCACTCCCAGTTGGCGCCACCCGGCCTCCGCTCCCGAGGCCGGGTAGACCTGACATCAGAACTTCACAGTGAACGTGGCACCGACCCAGCGCGGCATCTGGTACACAATCTCGCCAGTCCCGCCGACGGTGCTCAGGTCGAACGAATTGATCTCCTTGCGGGAGTCGAACACGTTGTTGACCCACAGCGTCAGCGCCCAGCGGCCGTCGGTCGGCCCGTAGCCGGTGAGGGCGTCGACGCTCGAGCTCGCAGGGATGTGGGTCGCCGGATTGTTCAGCGAGTCGCGCCAGAAGGCGGCACGGTACCTGCCCGAACCCTGCAGCCAGAACTTCGCAGGGCCGACTGGCCAGCTATAGCGCGCCAGCAGGTTGGCGGTCACCTTAGGTGCCAGCGGCAGCTCATTGTCCTCCACCGCCGCGACCGCACCGGTCGGGTTGTTGATATCGGCAACCCTCGTGTGCAGCAGACCGAGGCCGGTAGACAACTCGAACTGCTCGGTCAGGCTGGACGTGAACTCAACCTCCGCACCGTACAGCTTCGCGTCATTGTTCGTGATGACGTTCGTGATGTTGATGAAGCTCGTGTTCTGCATGTCCTTGTAGTCGTAGTAGAACACCGCTGCGTTGAGCCGCGCACGAGAATTGAGCAGCGTCGACTTCACACCGAACTCATACGCAAGATTGACCTCTTCCTTGTACTTGCGCAGATTCGCGGGCGTTCCGGCCGCGTTGCCGGATATGAAGCCGCCGCCCTTAACACCGCGTCGCACCGAGCCATACACGAGCACGTCACCGTTCGGCTTGTAGTTGAGCTGCAGCACGCCGTTGACGAGTCCCTTGCTGATCTTGGCGAGGTCGCCATTGGCGGCGCTGTTGATCGTCGTCAGCGAAGCCGCCGGATCGGCGACCGCGAGCGCACCGATATCCATGAACTGGCCGATGTTCCGCGGAATCGGTGTGGAAAGTGGGATGTTCAGCGACACGGCGTCGAACCCGTTGAACTCCTTCTCGTCGTGCGTGTAACGTGCGCCGGCGATGAGCGTCCACTGCTTGTCGAAGTCGAACTCGCCCTGGCCGAAGAGCGCCCAGGTCTTCAGGCTCTGCTGATCGTGAAAGGTCTGTGTGTACATACTGTTCTGAGCCGGCCCGAAAATGAGATGAGTCAGTTCCGGGGAGAAGAACAGCGGCGTCGCGGAACGCGCGTCGATGTCCTGCTTCAGGTAGTTGGCGCCGCTCGTTAGACGCCAGGCTCCGGCGTCGTACAGCGAGCGCAGCTCGGCTACGGTGTGTTTGGACTCGCCGAGATTCGAGAACAAGCAGAACGGCTTCGGCGTGTGATCACAGGTCTCCACGTCGTTCTTGTCTGACTTGAGCCAGCCGGCGAGACCCACGACGCTCCAACGATCCCGTGGATTCCAATCGGCACGTGCGAGCACGTGGCGGAGCGACGCATTCTGCTCGTTCGGGCCCGTCGTATTGACGATATCCGTCGCGCCGGCGCCCAGGTTCGCCATGTTCTGACCAGCGGCATCGGTAGGTACGCGATAGGTGCCAACCTTGCCGGCAATCGTGCCAGTCTCGATACCCTTCTCGTTGCTGTGGATGGGTCCACTCTCGCCGTACTCGCCCTTGATTTTCAGCTGGAACGTGTCACTCGGCTTGATCAGCACCTGCAGTCGCGTGGCCACGAAGTCGCTGTTGCCGCCTTGGCTGAAGAGCGCCTGAGGATTGATGTTCTTCAGGTAGCCTTGATTGTAGTCGGTCGCCACGGACGCGCGGACTGCGACGACGTCGCCGATCGGGAAGTTCAAGAAACCGTTGGTGCGCGCGAGTCGGTTCTCGCCGGCCGTCACCGCAGCCTGGCCTGCGTACGTGTTCAGCTGAGGCGGGTTGCTGTAGTAATTGATACTGCCGGCAGTCGAATTGCGACCCTGCACGGTGCCCTGCGGTCCGCGGGCAACCTCGACGCGCGCAAGGTCAAAAGTCAGGAAGTCCGCCTGCCCGGCGCCGATCATGTAGAACTCATCGACGTAGGTAGTGGCCGTCGCCTCGGTGGTATCCGAGAAGTCGGGCTGGCCCACGCCGCGGATCGTGATCTGGGTGTTGAAGCCGGGCCCAGAATATGAACGGACGAGGTCGAGGTTCGGAGTGATGGCGGTCACGTCGGCCGCCGACACGACAGCGAGGTTCTTTAGCTGTTCGCCTGAGAATGCCGCGATCGAAGTCCCGACGTCCTGCAGGTTCTGCTCGCGGCGGTTCGCGGTAACGATGATCTCTTCGAGTCCGCCCTCCGCCTTGGGAGAAGCGGCCCTGCTGTCGCTTTGCGGTGCCGCGGACTGCGCAAGCGCCGCGCCGGAAATTAGCATCGCGGCGACCCCGCACAGAAGCCCTCGGTGGATGGCAATCGCGCTCGCCGAAGTTGAACTGTGGTCGATGGAAGCGCGCGAAAGAGTGCGACGAGAAGTGACTGCACGCGCGTCGATGCTTTGCCAAACCGGTGCGTGAAGTCCCGGCGTCGAGGCATGCTCGGTCATCGGTACCCCCTACACATAGACCGCCGTCGTCCGCCGACATCCGTACCGATTGCCACTTAGGCCGAGGCTTCACTGTGGCGCGGCAGGATCTGCACGTCGCGCAAGCTTAACGCCGTGGGGAACTGCGCGTCAATAATAATACAACAACATTGTCCTACAAAGTCTTCGAACGCATTGGCAGTGCCCAAAGCCACCGAGCCACTGGACTGTGGTTTGACACCCTCGGAGAATGTTCCGAGAATCCAGGCGGTCGGGGCGTGACGCGCCTCATGCGGAACGGAGAGATGACAAGTACCAACGTGAGGGAGAAGCGCGAGGTGCGGGAGACGCCCGAGCGAGTTCGCGGCGCCGTGAGTCCGCGGCGGCGGTGGAGCCGTGCTGCTGGTCCCGTGGGCATCAGCTCCCCGGACCGCGTTGTCGAGGCCATTGTCCAAGGTATCCGCTCTGGACGGTACGTTCCTGGCCAGAAGCTGATCGAAGCGGACCTGACCCATGACCTACGGGTGAGCCGAGGCCCAGTGCGGGAGGCGCTGAAACGGCTCGCTGCCGAAGGCGTCGTGATGCTGACGCGGCACCGCGGCGCCTACATCCGCGCGCTGTCGCGCTCCGAGGCGGATGAGACGCTAGTCGTGCTCGAAGTCCTGACCGGCCTGATGGCCCGCCTTGCCGCCGAGACGGTCAATGCAGGCGACCACGCGGAGCGGATCCGTAAGGCATACGAGTGGCTCGATGTCTACAAGAACGGACAGGCCACCAGCAACGAGTACATCGAGAAGCGGCGGCATTTCTACGACACTCTGGCGGAGATCGGCGGCAACGAGCAGCTAGGGCGGATCATGCCGACGATGCAGATCCATCTGCTGCGGCTGCAGGTCCAGCCATATCTGACGTCGCAAACCCGGCAGGACCAGCTGCGCGATTACGCGCAGATCACGGAGGCCGTACTTGCCGGCAAACCGCAGCAGGCCGAGCGTGCCATGCGCAGACACATCCGCCGGGCGCGGGTGCGGTACAGGCGTTTGCCCGACGAGGCCTTCTGGAGTCAGTCGGGCGCAGGCTGAGGACAGGCCCTTAGTCAACGATGGCCGAGCGAAATCGAAGGCTCCTGGTACGACGGCGCCCCGACGGGCTCCCAGTGACGCAGGACTTCGAGCTCGTCGAGGTGCCGATCCCGAAGCCGCACGACAGGGCCATCCTCGTGCGCAACCACTTCTGTTCTCTGGATCCTGCGATCCGTGGCTGGCTCGAAGACGTTCCGTCATATATGCCACCGATCGCTCTCAACGACCCAGTCCGGGCGATCACCGTCGGGCGCGTCGTCACGAGTCGACATCCGGACTTCCAGACCGGGGACTGGGTGGTTGGCCTGAATGCGATCGAGGACTATTCGATCGCGGCGCCGGATGCTTTCCTGAGGATCGTCG
>VBNY01000469.1 GCA_005877705.1 Gammaproteobacteria bacterium | reverse complement strand
TCTCGGCTCGCTCTACGTCAACGACTTCAACCGCTTCGGCCGCACCTACCAGGTCGTCGCCCAGGCGGACGCTCCGTTCCGCTCGCAACTCGATGACGTGCTGCCGCTCAAGACGCGCAATGCGAATGGCGAGATGGTGCCGCTGGGCTCGGTGATCAACGTCTCGCAGACGTTCGGCCCCGATGTCGTGCAGCGCTACAACGCTTATCGCGCCGCGGATATCAACGGCGGCCCCGCGCCCGGGTACAGCTCCGGACAGGCGCAGGCCGCGATGACGAGGGTTCTCCAGGAGACACTCCCCCGCGGCATGTCGTTCGAGTGGACCGAGCTCGCCTACCAGCAGCTGATCTCCGGCAACACGGCGACGCTCGTGTTCCCCCTGTGCGTGCTGTTCGTGTTCCTGGTGCTGGCGGCGCAGTACGAGAGCCTGAGCCTGCCGCTGGCGATCATTCTCATCGTGCCGATGTGTCTGCTGGCGGCGATCACGGGCGTGCTGCTCGATCATGGCGACAACAACATCTTCATGCAGATCGGCCTGCTGGTGCTGGTCGGGCTGGCGTGCAAGAACGCGATCCTGATCGTGGAATTCGCCAAGCATCTGCAGGACGACCGCGGGCACGACGCGAAGTCGGCGGTGCTCGAGGCGGCGCGGCTGCGCTTGCGGCCGATTCTCATGACCTCCATCGCCTTCATCATGGGCGTCGTGCCGCTGGTGCTGGCGCAAGGCGCGGGCGCCGAGGTCCGTCACGCGATGGGCATCACCGTGTTCGCGGGAATGATCGGCGTGACGTGCTTCGGGCTGTTGCTGACACCGGTCTTTTACGTGCTCATCCGGCGACTCACCGCACGGCGCCCGGCGCCTGAGGCAACGGCGGCGTCCCATCCTTCCGCCCCGGATACCCAAAATGCTTAACACGCTTCTCGAGCGCAGCGTTGCGCTCATCGTCGCGGCATCCCTCGCAAGCTGCGCCGTCGGGCCGAACTACAAGCGCCCGGATACCCCCGTGCCCGCCAAGTTCGCGGGCGCCGAGCCGGCGGTGTACTCGACGGACGAGGCACAGTCGCAGTTCTGGACACAGTTTGGCGACGACACGCTCGACCACCTCGTCGATGACGCGCTCGCGGCCAACCACGATCTGCGCATCGCGCTCGGCAGGCTGGTGGAAGCTCGCGCCGCGCGCCGTGAGTCGCTCTTTAATCTGGCGCCGACCGTGACGGCCAGCGGCGGCTACACCAAGGAACGCATAGCCGCGGCTCAGAGCATCACCGGCGCTCCGTATACTGCACAGTTGTACGACGCCGGGTTCGACGCCTTCTGGGAGCTCGATTTCTTCGGACGTGTCCGCCGGGATGTCGAGGCGCGGCGCGCCGAGCTGCAGGGCGCCGAAGCGAATCTGCACGATGCGCAGGTGTCCGTCATTGCCGAGGTCGCGCGCACCTACTTCGAGCTCCGCGGCCAGCAGACTCAGCTCGCCGTCGCGCGACGCAACGTCGACAACCAGACCGAATCGCTGCAGCTGACGCAGGCGCGGCTCGATGCGGGCCGCGGGACAGAGCTCGATTCACCGTCTCGGAGTGCTGACCGGCCGCGATCCCAATGCGCTGGGTGACTTGCTGAGCCCGCCGCACGAGCTGCCGGATCTGCCCAAGATCGCCACGGTCGGGGATCCCGCCACCCTCCTGCGCCGCCGCCCGGACATCCGCGTCGCGGAGCGCCAGCTGGCGTCCTCCACCGCGCTCGTCGGGGTTGCCGTCAGTGATCTGTTCCCCAAGGTGACCTTCAACGGCAATTTCACTTATGTCGCCAGCTCGACCGGCAGCTTGGGGGAGGCCCCCACTCGCAGCTATCTGATCGGCCCTGCAATTTCCTGGGCGGCGTTCGATCTCGGCCGGGTCCAGGCGCAGATCGCCGGCGCCCGGGCGCGAGCCGACATCGCCCTGGCCGGCTATGAGCAGACCGTGCTGCGCGCACTTGAGGAAACCGAGGATGCGCTGGTCACCCACGCGCGGTCCCGCGACAGCCTCACCCACGCCGCGGAGTCCGCGCGGGCGAGTCTGACGGCGGCCCGGCTTGCCCGCACCCGGTACGAAGGCGGAATGGTCGACTTTCTGGAAGTGCTGGATGCCGAGCGCACCCAGCTCGAAGCGGAGGACCGGCTGGCCCAGAGCCGCACGCAGGCCGCCACCAGCCTGATCGCCGTTTACAAGGCGCTGGGGGGTGGATGGGAGACGGCACCCCTGCCGCGCTACACTCGGGCAACGAACTAGCCGCCGTTCGAGGACAGTATCTCCATGAATGCGACTGTGGCCCGACTGGAACCGGAAATCGGGGCTTCCCCGTGCACCGAAGAGCTGACTCAGATCAACGAGTCGCTGCGGCGCCGGGAAGGGCTGCTCGCCGCCTCGGCCAAGGCCAGCCGCCTGCTGCTCGAATCGGAGGATGCCAGGGTGGCGATCCCCGGCGTGCTCAGGCTGATCGGTGAGGCAGCCGGGGTCGATCGCGTGAACCTGATGCTCACGCAGGCCGGCCCCAACGGCGAACCGCTGCTGGTGCTGGTGAGTGAATGGGTTGCCGAAGGTGTCGTCCCGCACCTCGCAGATCCGAGCACGTGTACGTGCGACGAGCGCGACTTCTCGGCGCTGAGCGCCGAGTTGCGCGCGGGACACAGTGTCTGCCTCAGCAAGTGCGACTCGACCGGGGAGTACGCGGCTGCGGGATTCGAGGGCATCGGCACCCAGACGAAGGCGGTCGTGCCGATCTTCGTCGCCAACGATTTCGTCGGCGTCGTGGGATTCGACAACACCCGCCAGCGCCGCGCGATCGATTCGGCCGAGCTGGCCGCCCTCGAGACCGCGGCCGGCGTCATCGGTGCCGCCCTGCACCGCGAGCGCCTCGTTGACGACGTCAGGCGCGAGCGCCAGCGCGCGGCGGAGGAGCGTGTCACCGAGCTTGCCAAGGCAAACGCCGTGATCCGCGGCAATCTGGAGCGGCTCGCGAGCGAACCGGACCTGCATGGCTTCATGGGCCACATCCTGCTCGAGGCGACGCGCCAGTTCGACGCCACCTCAGGCGCCGTGATTGTGTCCAAGGACTCGGTGCAGGAGTGGCGTGTAGTCGCCCACGTCCAGGACGGGCAACTCAAACCACCGCCGTTCGCAACGAGTGTGCCGCTCGCCGGCTCGCCGTTCACCGACGCATTCGCCCAGCGTCACGAGCCGGTATACATCAACCTGCAGACGGAATTCCGGGAGGACCGGGAGCTGTGGCCCGGGGTCCTCGCGTTTCACCGTCAGGAGGGCAGCATCGGGGTGGTCGTCTATCCCCTCGTGTTCGGCTCGCGCAACGTCGGGTTCTTCATTCTGGGCTTCCGGCGCAACGCCGCCGATGTCCGCAGCAGCGAGCTGCTCGTCGCTCTGGCGCAGCAGGCCACGCTCGCCGTGCAGCTCACCCGGCTTGCCTACTCCGCGAAGGAGGCCGCCGTGCTCGTGGAGCGGACGCGTATCGGCCAGGAAATCCACGACGGCCTTGCGCAGGCGTTC